>CAYXUZ010000038.1:36279-41284 GCA_964467705.1 uncultured Ardenticatenaceae bacterium
GTTGGGCGTTGTTGATGGCCACGGCCGCACGGTCGGCCAATCGCTCCACAAAAGCAATATCTTCAGGGTTGATTTCGCGGGCGTGCTGGGTTTCCAATGTTATGAGGCCAGTAACATGGCCGGCCTGTTGGATGGGCACAGCCAGTTGCACGGTGGCGGGAGTGCCATCAATGGATTCAGTTTCACTAACATCTTGCGTGAGGATGGCGCGATTTTCCACCAATACCTGCCGCACAATGGGATGATCCACGGAGACATCGCGGGTTTCGTCTACCTCTTCGGCGCCGCGAAAGACCATCAGGCGCAAATAAGGCGGCGCGTCTTCGGGCTGTTCAAAGAGGCCAATAGAGCCGCCGTCAGCATTAATGAGGGCGATGGCCCAATTCAGCGCCAGGCTAAGAACGCGGTTCAGTTCCAATGATTTGTTGAGTTGCTGGTCAATGCGCTGGAAGATGGAGAGTTCTTCGACGCGGCGGGAGAGGGCGGCGTCTGTCTGGGTGAAGAGGCGAGCGTTTTCAATGGCTACGGCCGCCTGGTTGGTAAAGGTCATCAACAGGTCAAGGTCGGCTGTTTCAAACACGCCGCTGAAGAGACGATTGTCCACGTAAACGGCGCCGAGGGTGAAGCCACGCGCCTGCAAGGGGGCGCACATGATGGAGCGCAACTGGTAGCCGACGACGCTTTGCTGCCCGGCAAAACGGGCATCTTCCTGGGCGTTGCTGGTGAGGATGCCTTCCCCGCTGGCGACGGCGCGTTCGATGACGGTGCGGCTGATGTTCATGGCGTCGCCTTCGATCGTTTTCTGGTCTACATTGCGGGCGGCGCGGGTGGTAAGCTGCCCGGTGGTTTCGTCGTAGAGCATGAGGAAACCGCGTTCGGCGCCGGTGAGTTGAATAATACTGTCCATAACCTGGTTGAGCACTTCGTCCAGGTCAAGGCTTTTGCCCAGTTGGGAACTGACTTCATAGAGGGCCGAAAGGCGGGCTTGCTGGCGTTCAAGGGTTGGTTGGTTCATAGCTAGTTTGCCTGATAATAGTCACACCATTGTTGTAACACACAGATGTTACATTTTGGGTTGCGCGCCCGGCATATGGTACGGCCGTGCCGGATGAGGTTGATGTGCATGGGATAGAAAGTTACGGCGTCCCCTCTATTTTGCAGGATATTGTGCGCTTTGTCAGCCGTGACTTTCTGGTCAATCAGTCCTAACCGGCGGGTGAGGCGGTACACATGGGTGTCTACGGGGAAACACGGCCGTCCAAAAGAAAAAAGCAGGATGATGGCCGCCGTTTTGGGGCCAATGCCGTTCATTTGCGTCAGCCAGCTTTGGGCCTCGTCCAACGGCAAATCATTGAGAAAATCCAGATCAATCGCGCCCCGTTCCTGGGCAATGAAACGCAGCGCCGCTTGAATGCGTGGCCCTTTCTGGTTGGCCAATCCGGCGGAGTAGATGGTTTGAATGACTTCTGCTTCCGGAGCGGTCATCACGCTTTCCCAGTCCGGGTAGCGGGCTTTGAGGGCATAGAAACCTTTATCGCGGTTGGTGTCTGAGGTAGCCTGAGAGAGGATGGTACAGACCAGTTCGTCCACCGGGGGGAGGGTTGGCTGCCACTCCGGTTCGCCATAAAGTTGAGCCAGGGATTGGTAGACGGCCGTGTACTTCTCCTTGAACACATCATTGGTTATCTGATTCATTGAGGCTGATTTTAGCACAAACGGGGGTAAACAATGATTGCCGTTTTGGGTGGGGAGGGGGAAAATGAAGGGTATGGAGACGCTTTCGTACCGCCAATTTCTGGCCACACTACCACCCGTGGTAACGCCCTACCTGCCAGTTCATTTACAGGGTATACAGGTGAAGCAGCCCTGGCAATGGTTGGTGCAGCTTCATTTTGGTGAACCACGCCTCCATTATGAAGTGTCCCGCGTGTCACGGCGGCAGGGATGGGAACTGGGTTTCCATTGCGAGGCCACCGATCCGCGCCTGAACCGGTTTTTGCTGGATGGGTTTCGCCGCCACCTCTTTGAAATCAAGGATACGCTGGGCGAGAGCATAGAGGCGGAGATGTGGGATAAGGGATGGACAAAGATTTACGAGGTGTACCCGGATGCGCCGTTGACGCGGAGTTACCAAACGGCCGTTGCCCAACGCCTGGCCACCATCATTACCTGCCTGCACCCCATTTTTGTGGAGTTACGCGGGGCGGTGGCGGCCGTGTATCGGTAAACCATTATCGGATAACGGTTTACGGATAACGGCTCACGAGTTCAACTAACTCAACGGCCGTCAAAAATCCCTCTGCCGCCCCCACCACCCCAATCTTGTAGGAGGCAAAGGTGATGGCGTATTGGATAGCGGTATAAGCGCTGCCGGTTTGTAGATAGCTGTGAATGAAAGCCGCAAAAAGGGCGTCGCCGGCGCCGATGGTGTTGACAACGGGGCGAGTGTAAACGGCCGGGAACCGTTCCATGAAATCGTCTTGTCTGACGGCTAATAACGCCCCATCTGCACCCAGACCGATGACGAGCACGGCCGTGCCGTACCGATCTTGTACCTTTCTGGCCCATCTTTCAGGGGAGTCAGGCAGCCGTTCGTGGCTCATAAAGAGGATGTCGGCGGCGGCCATGTAGTCGTGGTTGTACTCGTCATCCAGGTCGCTGATAGCGTGAACGTCGGTGGCGATGCGTTTGCCCGCCTGCCGGGCCAGCGCCAGAAACGGCCGTGAATAATTGATGTTACTCAATACCGCCAGGTCACACCAGGGCAGGGATTGTTGGAAGGTGTCGGGTGGATACGGCCGTGACTGCACATCTTTCAGATCGGTGTGAATCTGGCGACGGCCGTTGGCATCATACAAGATAACTGACTGGCACGTCTCTGGCATGGCGACCAATACTCCCCCGGCGTTGAGGCCATCGACCGCCAAACTGTGCTGCACCAGTTGCCCCGCCGCATCTTGCCCAATGAGGGAAAACAGCCGTACCTGATGCCCCAGGGTGGTTAAAGCCTTTGCAATGTTGTATCCTACCCCGGAAACACTGCTGCGCACACCAAAAAAGGGATAACATACCGGGAAATAGTCCAGCGGGAAACGGTCAACCCGCAGCGTCGTTTCCAGATTGATATGCCCACAAATGAGGACGTTGCTCATGGGTATGACTGTAACGCAATCGGGCAAAGGGGCAAAATAGCGCATGATAGGATTTGACAATGCGAACTCTCTGGCTTTGTGGCTGGCGTCTTGGGGTCTGGATATGTCTCAATGGGGCCGGGATGGTTACAAAACGGCCGTTGACTTGTGGCTAGAATTGCAGCAAGGCGATTGTATTATGCAGGGGCCACCACCCATGCGGGTGGTGCGCGTGGCACAAGTCATCATTCAGCAAGAAGGCAAGGTATTGATCGAAGGGGCACAGGAGATGGGCGACGGCCGTATCCGCAACCGCCGCTTTTTCCCCTCTGAAAAAATGAAACCGGGTGAACCACCGGCTGCGGCCGCTCTCCGTTGCCTGCGCGAAGAATTGGGAATCACGCCAGACCAGGTTATTATCCTGTCAGAATGGGGGGCGCAGACCGATGAATGTGATTCCCCCTCTTATCCAGGGCTTAAAACACAATATCATTTAGTGGAAGTGGCCGCGCGTATTCGTGGCTTACCCTTGCAAGACTTTTGGCACGAAAATACAGCTCACATCCTTAATGATCCGGTCAAGCGTCATCATTGGGTCTGGGTTGTGCCTGGATTGTAACCGCACCTCAGCGGCAGACCATAGATTGTATAGATGCTTCTGCAAAAACGTTTTCTTAGCGATGTCGTGGGTATTGGCCTGGTTTTGGGGCTACTGGCGCTACTGTTGATCGGTACTTTGACCTGGCTAAATGCTCCGCAGCGTGCGCAGGGATCAGCACTAAATCCAAATGCTGATGGGGTATCTCTGTTTGCCAATTGGTTACAGTCGCAAGGATTTCTGGTGAAGATGGTACAGGAGGGAGAAGAGCAGCGATTGTCAAATCAGGACAAAGTGCTGTTTGTCATTGCGCCTCGCAGCGGTTTTCGTTTTAGCGAATTGTATGACCTGGACATCTGGGTGCGAAATGGGGGTACGCTTATTATTGCCCAGGAGGACGAACGGCCGCGTGAACTATTACGCTACTATGATTTGGGTTTGGGGCGGCTGTGGTGGCCGGTTAACGGAAGTGAACTGGCGTTGCCAGTTTTCAACTGGCCGCCTGTGGGCCGGGTAGCCATAGACACTTTGCGCTTTATTGAAGTAGATTGCGGGCGAGCAGCGGTGCATATGGGAGATTGTGAACGGCCGTATCTGATAGCCATGGGGCGTGGACAAGGGCAAATCATTGTCTTGTCTGCCGTAACGCCGCTGACCAATGAAGGTTTGCGCCAGCCCGGTAACGCCCAGTTGGTGGAGAATATCGTACGGGCAACGGCCGTGCCTGGTAGCACCATTCTTTTTGATGAAGCCCATCGGCAGCTTTCATCTGCCTGGTTGTTTACCACACCAGCCGGTTGGTCATTGTGGCTGAGTTTAGCAGGCATTGGCTTGTTTATTATCTGGAACAACGCCAACACACCCACCGGTCGAGTACGAGTCAAATCTGGACAGGGAGAACAGGAAATGGACACGGCCGTCGCCATCAACCAACTGGCCACGGCCGAACGGCAATTTCGTCGCCATAATGTCATTATGGCCCATTACTGGCGACGTTTGCAGCAAACCCTGGCCCGGCGACACGGTGTGGACCCAACATTGTCAGATGCTCAGTTTGTGGCCGCGTTGAAGCCACACCTGAACGAAACTGAATTGAGTACAGTAGCTTACCTGGCTACTCATCGTGAACGAGCCGAGGCTCTATCGGAGAATGAATTGCGCCATTGGGTGTCGGTAGCGGCCGAATTGACCGACCAACAACCATTGACCAGAGAGGTTTATGAATACCAAAAAACTATTTGACAGTCTACATGTGGAAGCAGCCAAAGTGGTTGTG
>CAYXUZ010000038.1:41294-41571 GCA_964467705.1 uncultured Ardenticatenaceae bacterium
CCAGCTGTTTATTGCCTTGCTGGCCGGGGGGCACGTGCTCATGGAAGGCGTGCCAGGTACGGCCAAAACGCTGATGGCCAAAACACTAGCCCACCTGGTACAGGCGTCTATGAACCGCATCCAGTTCACGCCCGACCTGATGCCTTCGGACATTATTGGCACCAATGTTTTCAACGTGGCGACCAGCCAGTTTTACCTGCGCCAGGGGCCAATTTTTGCGGGAGTGGTGCTGGTGGATGAGGTGAACCGCGCCCCGGCAAAAACGCAGTCTGCCTTG
>CAYXUZ010000039.1:0-22818 GCA_964467705.1 uncultured Ardenticatenaceae bacterium
CATGTGCGGCGGGCAGTTTCAGCGCCAGGTTGGAGAGACGGGCAATCATCGTTTCCAAAAAGCTACTGTGGGTACCCACCCGGTAGGCCAGGGCATCCAGGCCAGGCCGGTTGGCGGTGGGTAGGGGCGTCAACGCCTCCACGCCTTCACAGCAGCCACAGGTTGGGTTCAGGTATCTTTCGTTCATCGTCCACCTTCCATTTCCAGGGTCAGACGGCCGTTTTCGGGCATATTCGGGTCGTTATCCAGCCGGGCTACTTCCAGCGGGCCGAGGGGTAAAATCCCCTCTTCAATGGCCTGGTGAGATGGTTCATCCAATCGCTGCAATGTTTTCACGGTTACGCTTTCCACGCCGGGCACGGCCTGGGCCGCCGCCACAAGGCTACTGAGCGTAACCCCCTCGCCGAAGCTGAGGTTGTCGGGGTGAAAGAATCCGAGACGGCCGTTGTGTTGCCGCCGGCTGCTCAAACGATCCAACAAAGCCGCCTTGACGTGGCCGCGTAAATGCGAGGGCAATACACAAATGCGCAGGGTAATTTCCAGGGGAACCTGCCGCGCCGGGTGTACCACCACATCGTGGCCGATGCGCCGGTAGCGGTGTAGATGGCTGGCGATCTTGTCTAGCAGTGATGGCTCGGCTTGTGCCTGGCCACGTGCGTCTACGGCTACCAGCACTTCGTACCAACTGCCCGTCCAGCGCAGTTTAGCGGCGGCGCGCTGCACCTGGGGAAAATCGCGCATGACAATGGCGGCGTAATCGTCGGCGGTAATGGCCCGCTCCAATCGCTGGCGAAAGGCGTGGGGGGAAAACAGTTTAACTTCGTGCAACGGTTCGGGGGCCAGGCCACCCTGCGCCGGTAAGGGGTTGCGTACCAGGCGAATACCATCCACTTTGTGCTGGCGATAGACCAGGTGGCTGATGGCTTCTGCGCCCACGTTGCCGGCCGGTCCGCTGCCGGTGCGGTAGGCCACCAGGAAACGGTGGTGGGCGGCCGGTTGCTGCCCCAATTCACCATCGCCAAAACGCAGGGTGGCCCGGCCGTCTTCCTCCACTTCTGCCACAAAATGATACCTGCCGGCGGCACTGCTAAGCAAATCTGGCTGTGCCAGCCAGAGCGTGGCCGGTAGCTGGTCAACGTCCAGAGTTTCCCCGGCGCAGGTGGGGTCGGCCAGGCTGACCAGTTGCATGGCAGGGATAGCCTGGCGCGGATTTTGCCTGAGCAGGCCGGCCGCCGGACCGTTTTCGGGCAAAGGCTGGCTAAACAGGAGGGGCACGCGCTGTAACTGGGGCCGGAAACGGCCGGGTATCAGTCGCACATCAGACAGGCGGCCACATTCACAATCGGCTTCGCTGGTGTGCAGGGGGACGCAGCCCAGGTCTTCGTCGCTGGTGGGACGGCCGTGGTCCACCAGGATGATATTGCCCCGCGCCACGCTGATGTTGGGCCGGGGCTGGCAGTCTGGCGGGCGAGCCGGGGTAGAAATGCACAGGGGAAAAGGCAGTGCGTCCGCTTCCTCCCAGGTAATTTCCAAAACGGGCTGCTGGTACAGTTCATCTACGGCGCGTTCTACTTTGGTCAGGCGTACCACGTGGCGGTGGTTGGGGTCAGCGTCGGCCGGGTTGCCCGTCTTGGGGCCGATGACTTCCTCAAAAAGGAGGAAGTCGCCCGGTTTCAGAGCGTCCAGGTCGCGCTGGTAGATGATCTCTTTGGTTGGCGGCTCTTCGGCCGCCTTGCCCCGTCCTTTGCGCGGTTTTGCTGTTTGTTTCACGTCTATTTCCGGTTCAACTTCGAGGGCACGGCCGTCATATAGCGTAGCCGACGTCGCCCCTTGTGGCAGGCAGCAATCCTGATCGCCCCAGGTGTAAAGGTTGATGCGGTTGTGGTTCTCGTAAAGCTGGATGGGCGGCGTGGAGTCATCCACCGGCTCAATGCGCCAGCGCTGGTGCAGCCGCGCGGCCCGGTAACGGCGGGGGACGCGGGGAACCAGGGGGGCAAACAGTTCATATTCACCGGCGGGAACAGGGCGCAAATTATCCCAGGCGATGATGGGACTATCCAACACACGCGCTTCGGCCAGGCCGGTGCTAAACAGCACATCGTCGGGGTCTAGCTGGGGATTGCCCTCCACTTCCAGGTGCAGCCAGGCGCGGGCGTTGCAGCCTTCATGCAGGTGATAATCCACCAGGCGGGCGTGGCGGCGCACGGAAATGCGGCGGCGGGCGGTGTCCAGGTACGCTTCCGTGGCCACTGCGTCTTGATAGTAGCTGAGGTAGTCGCCGGTGTAGGCCAGCAGTTCCACCAGGGCGATGCCCAGGTCGGGCACGTGCCGCTCCTGCCAATCCGGCATGAGTAGCGCCAGCCGGTCCAGGATGATCTGGCGGAAGCTGGCGTAATCTTTGCCCAGGTAGTTGATTTCCGGCTCAATGACCGGCTCTGGCGGGCACATCACCGGCTGATGACAGTCCAGATCGCTGGGGCAGTTGACCTTAAAGCTGAAATCCAGGCAGGCGTAGCGGGGGTCAAAACCAGGGTAGGGGCTGCCGGTAGGACGGCCGTCTTCCCCCAATTCAACGATACACAACCGGTAAGTGGAAAAATCGCCGGGCCGATCTACAGTCAGGATCAGGCAATCATCCACCGTTGGGTCTGGCTGGTCGCATAGTTCCAGCGCCACCACCTGAATGTTGGTGATACGGCGGCCGCCGCTAATCTGAAAATGGGCGGGTGTCAGGTCTGGGGGGACTTGGCCCAGGAAAAAGAGGGTCAGATGGCGCTGGTCGTCGCTCACTTCCAGGTAATCCAGCCCATAAAATTCCGCCCGGCGGACGGCATGGCGGCGTTGTTCATCCTGACAAGTGAGAGACACTTCGTGTCTCAAGGTTAGTTCGTTCATCATGGCCCACTCCGTTCAAAGGTGGCCGTGCGCTGTTCGCCGGTGCGGCGCACGGCGTATTGCACCAACACACGCAGGGTAGAGTCTTTGCTGGTCACTTCCAGCGCCTGCACTTCGATCAGGTCACCCAACCAGCGTTGCAGCCCGGCCTGGATGGTGAATTGCAGGGCGGCGGCCAGTTCCGGGCTGTTGGGGGCGAAGATCAACTGCAACAGGCCGCTGCCAAAGTCGGGCCGGTTAACTCGCTCGCCAGTGTTGGTAAAGAGAAACTGCTCGATCATGTCGCGGATATGGTCGTCGGTGGTGGTGAGGGCGGTGCGGTGACGGCCGTCAATGTGATAAGGAAAATCAATCTGTAGCATGGTTCACATTCCTGTAACTCGTGGTTGGGTCAACACAATCAGCAACGGCGTGCCGGTGGGCGCACAAATGGCCTGGCTATCCAGCAGCAGCAGCGGCTGTCCGTTGGACATGATACGGGTAGCGGCCGTGACAAATTGGGCGGTAACACAAGGGCCGTTGGCCGCTGGCGGCGGCGGTAGTGTACAACCGACCACCATGTACGGTGAAGTAACAGCCACGGTGGGCTGCCCGCTCACCATCACCCGCGGATTGGGCACAGTGGGCTGCGCCTGTCCGGCATGAGTACACAATACCTGCGCGCCGACGTGAAGCAGAAAACCAGGCATATCAGGTCACCACCAGAGCCACTTTGTTAATCATCACAGAAGGGCCTAACATTTCAATCGAAGCCCCTTTGCCATTACTGATAAAGATACCGGCGTCATTCACCACAATATAAGCGCCTGTGGTACTGCGGATAATAATGCCCCCCGTCGTGGGCACCGGTGGCATCACCGGGGGCGGCGGCACAGGCGGCATGTCGCTGACAATAATTGCCTGCTGCAACAGCGTTTGGAGGACGATACTGGGGTCAGCGGGATTACCTGCCAGCGCTGCCAGGGGAACATCAGACGGCAGTCCCCAACGACAACCAACCCAAATGGGGTAGTTGGGGTCGCCTTGCTCAAATTCCACCCAGACGCCAGCGCCAATAGGTGGAACCATGTAGACGCCCATGGGTGGCCCGGTGGGGCCGGCCAGGGGCACACAAGGCACAGCCCAACTGGAGGGCACGGGGCCTAACACATCGGGTACGATCACTAACAAGCGTCCCATAAACATCGGATCGACATTGTTGACCACTGTGCCACGATACTTGCCGTAGAATTTCTGTGTATTGTTTGTTTCACTCATGGCAGAACCCTGGGCGTCAAAGAAATCAGACCATCTCTGGATAAGCTGAAGTTTTGTTTATATTCGCCACGTTTGATATTGTGCGTTACGCTGTTGACGTAATACATCCCGTCGTAGGCCATCCCCACTCCACGCACGCCTACCAGTTGCCGCGAACGCAGGACACGGCCGTAGCGCAATACGTCAAGTGTGCCAGACCCGCTGATCGCATCCGAGGCGCGAAACGTCATCCCCAATATCTCGTTGGCTGCTTTCAGCGGCGAGCGGTTAGAGCCATAACCGGGGAATTCGACTTTGGCTGGTGGTGTAAGGCGCGCGCCTAACGGGGGACGCAGTATGCTGAGATTAGGTACCGGAATAGGGATCGGGATTTTCTCCGTTGCAGGATCGTAAATCATATAAACCATAATTTTCTTGGCCAGGCCGTCCAGGCTGAGACTGAGCGATTCCACATTTGTATGGGCGTCCATGTTTACGTTCAATGCCGGTTGCGGGACGGGCAGGCGAATGTCTGGCCCAAAATAAGCGATGCTGACGCCGGGGGCTGGTCCTGGCTCGACATAAAAAATGTAGCCTGTCTGGTAACTGAGCGACCGGATGTAAGCCAGATCGGTACCGGTCTGCGTGGGAATCTCCTTTATCGGTATGGCAAATTCCGGCGGAATTTCAGGGATCACGATGGGGACAATGCCAAAGACCAGATACTTTGCCAGAATTGCTAATACACGCACACTTACCGACTGCGCCGGATAACGCATGAACGGCATTTCAACGATGTCCATCAAGACGCTCAAATCCTCGCCGGTGACGGTCAGGGTGGATTGCCCCGGTTCGTTACTGGGTGCCAGTTCCTGGCGGGTGATAATGCCGTCCATGAGTACGTTGGGCATACCACCCAGAGTGACGACGATGATGACACGGGTGATGATGGGATCAAAGTAACCAGCTGGTAACATTGTTGTCAGCAAGGGAGAATTTTTCCCAACGCTGAAAGTGAGCTGAAAGCCACTGCGCTCTTTATCGCTGTTGACCTGCACGGCCGTCAATGCATCCACCACTACCTGAGGCGCCGGCAGGGGCACGGCCGGCCCGATGAGGAGCGTGAGATGGATTCCTTTTAACATATGATTCGTGAGCGGTGAACAGTGAGCAGTGAGCGGCTAAGGCGAACTGCTGACTGCTCACTGTTTACTGGTTACTGATTGCCGGTATACCTTCGGGCAGGGTAATGCGCAGGCGGCAACCGACGGTCTCCGTCAGTTCCTCCGGGTACATGGCGGTATTGGCGTCACAGATGCGCCAGAACTGCTCTGGATCACCCAGGTAATGGGCGGTGATGTTGTCCAGCCGTTCACCCTCGGCCACTTTATGTTCTTGCAGCAGGGCAAACCGTTCCGGGCCGGGCACAAAGCGGCGGCGCACGTAGATGCGGGCACGGCCGTCGTCATGCTCCATGACTGCCAGTTCCAGACCGTAATAACGACTGGTTGGTGGGAACGGCGTGAGATTAAGCCCACTGCGCTGCAAAAGCGACTGTAGATGCTGTGCAGGGTCAATCATGGAATACCTCCAATGCCCAGCGCGCCCAGCGTACCACCGGCGTTCGATTGGGCTAACTGCTCTTTATCCTGTAGATAACGCATAAACAGACTGCCTCCTTTGTGGTTAAAGCCCAGGTCGTCTACACTCAACACCCGCATCCCCAGGCTTATTTTGGCGCGAATGGGGTTCAGGGATACATCAAACGCTTCCTCAGTGATACTGAACTCGGTCAACCGTACCGGTAGGATACGTTTTGCCCCAAAAATGAAGAGGGTGAGCGGCGCTTCCATCGGCGCAATTTCCAATGTGCCAGCCGACGCCAGGCTGTTATTGGCCTGAAGCTGGCTGCTTAAGGGATAGACAATGGTTTCCAGCGCCGCCAGTTGGGGATGAATACCCGGCGTGGTGGTTGTTTCGTCGAGTACCGCCTGGCTTATCTGGTCAATCAGGTCAATTTCGGCATCTAGTTTGATGGTTTCGGTCGGCGGTCCTTTCAGCCGCAGGGCCTCTGAGCGGTCACCGCTTTCCCCACCGACACCTTTAATCTGCAAGGTGCGCGTCAGGGTATCCGGGTTATATTGCAGGGCGATGATGCGCTGCACCGCGCCCGTTGCCGCGTTAATAAGAACGATACCACCCTTGATCAGTTTGGGAGAACCGGGGAAAGTAGTCATTATTTACATCTCTCGTTTGTGATCACGGTCCCGAATAGGTTCATTTGCTGCCAGCTTTTTTCGGTTTTTGTAACCACCAACCGCAGTTAGTTTTTTCAGTAGTCTCATCACTCCTCTCTTAACTGTAGCTCTCCGGCCATAGTTTTTGAGGGAGGCATGTAAAACCAAACTTCAACTCTGCGGTTGGCCGCCTTTTCTGCCTCGTTGGACTCTTTCGGAACGCGAAGTTGAGTCTCACCGAGACCTATCAGGGTCATTTTGGCTGTGCTAACGCCGCGTTTCATAAGCGCTTTCTTTACGGCATCGGCACGCCGCTCGGAAAGCGTTTTGTTGTACTCTTCGGTATAAGAACTGTCAGTGTGGCCTTCGATGTGAATCTCGGCTTCCTTATATATTTTGAGAAGTCCCGCCAGGTGATCCAGAGCTTTATCGTATTCGGCGGGAATGGTCGAGCTATTGAGTGGGAATCTGGCGAACGTTGTTGACTGGATTGTGCCAAATCTGATCCGCGGTGTCTTCAATTCTAATTGTGGGAGGGGCGTTGTGGTTGTTGGTGGTGTTGGAGTCGTAGGCGCAAGTTGGGGCTTGAAGCACGAGTTGTTTGGCAGTAGCACTTCGTCTTTCTTGCAGCAGCGGTTATCTTTGATGCTCAAAGTGCGCCATGTACAGCAGGCATCTTCGTCACGCCGGAACTTCACGCAACATTGACCGGCGAACTTGCCTAACTCCGCAATCTCCATGCCGGGAATCAGATCACAGATTCGCTTGCTATCACTTTCACTCTTCTTGTTGCCACGGAGCTTGTCCAGAGCTTTCTTAAAGTCGCTTAAGGCAACTTTCTGCCCTTTCAGGAAATCCGGAATTCCTGGTACGTCTGGTACAATGACCGCAGGATCAAACTCATCGAAGACAGGCATTGGGATTAAGGGTTTGTCCGCCTTCTTTTGTTCGCCTTTTTTCTGTTCACCTTCACCGTTGTCCCGTTGAAGGAAGAGACTCTGGGCCTTACCCCTGGCATGACCAGTCCAAGTGAGGTTCCTGCTGTCAATCTGCTCGCCGGCAGTTACTCGCCCCGCAACGACATCTGCTTCGCGTTCATGGCTGTCACCAGACTTGCTGATGTGTAGGCTCTGTGCCTCTGTCGCGGTTAAAGTGATGCCGCGCTGTTGAATTATGTGTGTCAATTCGTGGGCTATCAATCTTTTGCCGTCATGGCTGTATGGATTGTACAAGCCATTTTCGAACACTATGTGGTTCCCGACCGTGTACGCCCTGGCGCCGACCGACCGCGCCGAGTTGTCTGCTTTCCCATCTGTATGCACTTTCACCTTGCTGAAATCATGTCCGAAGCGGGGTTCCATGAACGCGCGTGTGGTGGGATCGAGCGGGTGTCCGGGAGAACGCAACACCTCGTGGACAATGGATGGCACGGCCGTTTCTTCTCCATAATCCACTGCCTTGCGTTGCAACCTTTTCCTACGGCACTCGGCACACTCACCGCCGACAACCGTGTGGTTGCCACAGGCACATTTGCGTTGCAATTTACCCGCCTGCCTCAATATATTTGATGGGGAAACGATTTCATGTTGGGCAATCTGTTGCTTGTCCATTTCGATCTGAAATCCTTATATCAATCGAAATAAGTTCTGAATTTGGCGTGCCAGGTCGCCTGGTTTGAACTTCAGCAGGTACACGGTGATCATGATACGTACATCGGGGATAGGCGCCGGTTTATTACCCGTGTTCGGCCCATACTCATACTCCGCAAAAACGATCTCATTGCCCACCGTATAAGCCAGCGCATTTATGGCGCGCGCACTCTTGGCGGCCCGGGTGCCCGCGTGTACCCGCACCTGGCTAAAATCGTGGCCGAAACGTGGTCCCATGAAGGCGCGGGTGGCCGGGTCGAGCGGCTTACCAGACGAGCGTAATACGTCCCGCACAATCGGTAACACCGTTGGCGACGTCATAGCCTTTTGTGCCTGCATCTTGATGAGTTCGTTCATTTTTGCTCACTTACCTGCTCTACAACAGCGTACATCTGAAGAGTGATCGAGAATGTTCATGATTCTCATTTCTTTATTCAGACAGGCAATTTCTTGTTAGCCGTACCATCGCCCACATCTTTGACATCGGAAACATTGATGAAAATAAGTTTGCCTGATCCAGTGCCATCGGCGTTTAATACCTCTGCTTTTATCATGGCCTCAGTTCCCCCGCCGATGGTATCAAGTTGTTTTATCTTCGTATCTTTTGCCAGTGTTTCCGTAGTGGAGCCATCCATCTTGTAGACGGTGGCGGGGTCAGCAATTACTTTAAGTGTCCCCTGGGTCTTTCCCACATTCCATAATTTTGCCGGCGCGATGAAGTTGGCTGTTGGTGTCCCTTTCGAAGCTTCATCTATGTCTATTTTGGCAACGGTGGGAGCAGCGTCTGTTCCCTCCAATTTGTATCCCCACTTTACGGATCCGTAATATTTGCCCGTATCTGCTCCATCAATTGCAAACGCGGCCGTTTCAAACATCATACCAGCGCCCTTTTTCTTCCTGCCCTGGGGCTGATCATATAATCCCGCTGGATGCTTTTTCTTTGCAGCATCCGTTGACCGGGCCTTGTAGCAGTGCCCTAGTTCATAATGAGTATTGACCCCAAGCACTGTCGGATTAGCAGAAGTATTTGCAGATGACGGCGTATCTTTTAAGTTTTCTGTCCGGCCAAGATTCTTTGTGTCAAAGTAAATTGGATTATTGGTCTTGCCAGATGCATCAATAACATATCCCGCACCAGGCTTCCCGCCTGGCACCATCCTGTTGGCCATAGTCGGGTTTGGCACATAGGCAGCCCCACTTTCGTGTGTTGCTTTGACGCTCTGGGCAAGCGCAATCTTCTTCGCATCCACTTTACTTTCTTTGGGATGAAATTTTAAAATTATTTCTACGCCCCTGCTGTTTGATTCAATAAATTTCGTCGTTTCAAATTCTCCAAAGTTGGTCGGAACTTTCTTGCGATCAAGACGAATCCCACCTGACCTTGTTTGTTGCATTACATGGGTCAGTTCATGAGCAATCAGCTTGCGCCCCTGAGCTGTTTTGGGCGTATATTGCCCATTGCCGAAGACCACATCTTGCCCAACAGTATAGGCTAACGCATTAACCGACTGGGCTGATTCGGCCGCTTTTGCATCCGTATGCACCCTTACGCCGCTAAAATCATGCCCGAAGCGTGGTTCCATGAAAGCGCGGGTGGCCGGGTCGAGCAGCTGGCCGGGGGAACGCAGAACCTCGTGAACGATGGGTGGCACAGCTGAAACGGGTTCGGAATTCACGGCTGCCCGCTGCAGGTTCTTCTCGCGCTCCTTACGGCAACCCGCGTACCCGCCACCACTAGCGTGATTCCCGCAAGCGCATTTGCGCTGCACAATGCCGCTGGCCAGCGGCATTGTATTCCGTATCTGCTGTCTTGGCTGAGAAGAAACAAGCTTTCTATTCATTTCATTGCGACTCAACAATTCTCGCAGGCGCCTGGCTCGCCGAGTGACTTGCCGCTCGCGTAGTTGTAACAGTTGTGACAGTGAGCGAATTTCTGCCTGTAGGCCTTGCCCTCGCAATTGCGCCCCGACCAGCACCGGCGCTTGGCAAGGATGCCAACCTCGTCTGGCGGTTCCACTTCTTCCCCTGCGCCTCTTCTAGGCGTGGGCGAGGGACGGCTTTCCCAGCGGAGTAAAAATTGGGCCGCCGCCCGGGCATAGTTCTCGTCAAGCGAGGCGACCAGGGCGTAGGAAGACTCGATGTCGGCTTCGGCATAGATGTGCGAACCGATGAACACATCGACCTCATCCACCGTGTTGGGTACGTCGCGGGCGGTGGTCAGCGGTTCAGCAAAACCGGCAAAGTCCCCCTCGTCCACGGTCGTGAGGTTGAAGGTGAGCCGGGCCGAGCCCCCACCTTCCCCGAACGGAATTTCCAGTTCGACTTGGCCCAGGTTGCGGAGCGTCGCTGCCGAGACGCCCCCGGCGGTTTTAGGCTGAAACAGTTCTCGGTCTGGCGGGGTTGGATTAGCGGCTGTTCTTTCGGTGATGCGACCCCAGGTGACGCCATAGGCTTTGGCGTGCAGCCTGTCCTCGGCTTTGGCGGTGCCGTTGATGTCGCCAGTAATTCTCAGTTGCATAAAGTCATTGTCCAGGCCATCGTTTTTGAAGATGTAATGCATGCTCAGCCGGCGGGAGACCTGGGCTTCGCCGCCCACCTCAGTCCGCACCCAGCCCTGCTCTTGCCAGGCTCTGGCACTTCCGAACACCCAGGCGCCCATAGTAGGGATTAAGGTCTGACTCCCGGCACGACCATTTTCGTTGGTGAAGGAGTGTTCCGGGCCTATGGTGGGTGTCACCCGGTCCAGCCGCCATCTTCCCTGGATACGCGGGCTGGTCAGGCGCTGGGCGACAAGAGAGGGCTGTGCCTGATGGCCGCCGGTCTGCTGGACGACGTGGGTCAACTCGTGAGCCAATAGATGACGTCCGGCCGGGATGTGGGGGGCGTACTGGGCTGGGTCAATGACAATATGATGGCCCACGGTGAAGGCGTGGGCATTCATAAGCCGGGCCGCCTCAGCAGCCTGGGCGTCAGTGTGGATGCGGACGGCGCTGAAGTCATAACGGCCGTCAGAGTGGGACGCAGGCAGATGGGTTATCTGTCCGGCGACGGTGTCGGCCTCGTGTTCAAACTGATCGTGGGGCTGGCCGACGGCCAGGCGTGCCGGTAGCGGAGCCGGGGTATAGGCGTGGGTTTGCACCGTGCTGAAGTCGTGGCCGAAGTGGGGTTCCATGAAGGCGCGGGTGGCTGAATCGAGGGGTTGGCCGGGAGAGCGTAAGACTTCGTGAACGATGGGGGGGACGGTTGCTGGTTCGGTGTGGTTTGTGGCTTTGCGTTGTAGCCGCTTTTTGCGGCACTCGGCACATTCACCGCCAGCCACTGTGTGGTTGCCACAGGCGCATTTGCGTTGGAGGATGCCACTGGCAGGTGCGGGCTTGGCTACTTTTTGCCGGTTCGTTTGTAGTTGCATAGCTTCCAGACTCATCGGCTGTTCCCTCCGTACACCGCCTGCGCAATTTGCTGCCCTAACCGGGCCGGATTGTGGTCGCTGCCCAACTGAATCGCCCCGGCTGGAATCGAAGGCACGACGCCACTGGCGGGCAGACCGGTGGGTAGACCCCCTTCGCTGATCAGGCGGGTGAGTTCGGCACTCACGGCCGTGCCCAACACCACGCGCTCTTTTGCCGAAAGCGTGATCCCGTCCAATACCAGGCGCTCAATATGCAAGTTCACGTTCATGTTGTTCATTGAAAATCTGCCTCCCGCAACGGCCGTCCCAACTTGCGAAACTCCGAACGGGCCGCCGACAGGATGAGGGACATGGTAACCGGCGTACCGGCGTGGGCCGCCAGGAAAGCGGCGTTCAGAGCCACGTTGTGAATGTTGCCGCCGGTCAGGTTCAGCCGCGCCAGCCGCGCCAGGTCTACCCTTTCCTGCGCCAGCTTTTCTAGCGCTTCTGGTTCCAATTCGCCCCGTTCCACCTGGGCGGCCATTGCTGCCAGGTACTCGTCGTTGACCACCTGCGTTTGCGGTGGATAGACTTTGGCCCACATCGTTTGCCGTTCGGTCGGGCCGGGGAAGGGAAAGTTGACGATGAAACGCAGACGGCGCATAAAGGCGTTGTCCAGGGAACTTTTCATGTTGGTGGCCAGGATGGCCACGCCGCGATACGACTCCATGCGCTGCAACAGGTAGTTGATCTCGATGTTGGCGTAGCGGTCGTGGCTGTCTTTCACCTCGCTGCGTTTGCCAAACAGGGCGTCGGCCTCGTCGAAGAAGAGGATGGCCCCGCCGTCTTCAGCGGCGTCAAACAGGCGGCGCAAATTTTTCTCCGTCTCGCCGATATATTTGCTGACGACGGCCGATAAATCTATGCGATACAGGTTCAGCCGCAGATCGTTGGCGATCACCTCGGCGGCCATCGTCTTGCCCGTGCCACTCTCCCCGGCAAAGAGGGCATTGATGCCCAATCCCCGGTTCATCTTCGCCCGGAAACCCCACTCGTCATACACCAGACTGCGCTGCTGTACCTGCCCGGCAATGCGGTGCAGGATGGTCAATTCTTCATCAGGCAAAACAATGTCGCCCCAAGTGGCTTTGGCGTCTAGCCGCTGCGCCAGCATATCCAGGCGGGGGCGGGTGGTGAGCAGGCTGGCGTCCCAAATCTCCGTGATGCGTGAGGCGTGAGGCGTGAGGCGTGAGGAGGATTCGGCGTCGCCGGCAGTGTTTTGGGACGTGATGCGGTGGACGATCTGGTGGATGGTGACGCCGTTCAAATTGAACTGGGCAGCCAGCAGCGCCGGTCCCTCCACTGCTAACTGCTCACCGCTCACTGCTAACTGCTCATCGGCCAAAGCCAAAGCGTCCGCCCAAATGGCCTGCTGCTCGGCGGGCGTGGGTTTGTCTACTTCTACGGCCGTCGTCACCGCCCCCAACCCTGGCCGAATATCACGAGTACCAAGCAAACACGGTCCCTGGCTGCGCGCCAGAAAACGGTGCAAGGTGGAAATGGCCGGTGAGGCCGGCGATTCTGGTTGGGTCGGACCATCCACATCCTGCGCGTCCAGGTAGAGGGCCACCGGCAGCAAAATGCTTTCCCGCTGCCACAGGCGGGCCAGGGTTTCCAATTCGGCTGCTTGCGCAGGCAGCAGTTCCACCGGCAGGCGATACAGGTGCAGGCCCAGTTCGGTCACCGTCGCCTGGGCTACCATTTGCAGGCTGATCGGGTCTGCCCCCACCAGTTGCACGGGGGAAGCGCCTTGGTGCAGATGTTGGGCGGCCAGATGTACGGCCGTTGCCTGCGATTCCGGCAGCTCCTCTACGCTAACGGCCGTATCAAACGGTACCAGCAGCGGCGCCAGGCGATCATCCAGATAGTTCAGCCCCTTCAAATAGTTGACGATGCGCTCGTCAGCGCGCAGGGCGCTGGTGGTGAGCGGCTGCGCCCCCGGCTGGTTGATTTCAATGAGCCGCCAGTAACGCAACGGCCGTTCCGGGGACAACGCTTCCCAGGCCGGATCGTCAAACAAGGCCAGCGCCAGGGCAAAGGTGGGGTACGGCCGTGCCGGATCATCCTGGGCCAGGGCGCACAACCCGGCGATGCGGGTATCCAATTCCAGCGCCGCGCATAGTAGCAGCAGGTCACGTTCAAAGAGAGACAGCTCCAAACGCTGGCTCAAAATATGCAGGGCTGGTGGTGGTTCCATTGTGGCGGCGGCATTCATCGCAGCGGCAGCCTGCGTAACCTGGTCCGCCGTGACCCCATTGACTGACGTTGATGGCGTTTCGGTTTCGGTGACTGGTTCGGCAGCAGGCCGTCGCAAACGCCAGCGGTTAGCCGGTTCCACAGAGGCAGCTGGTGAAGGAGCAGCGATGACAGGCGTCGGTTCGCCGGACATTCGCTGACGCAAACGCAGGCGTAACCAGGCCAGCGCCGCCGCCAGAAAATCATCGTTGCCTTGCTGCCACTCTTCCAGCCTGGTCATGGGAGCGTCACCTTTTGGTTGGGGTCAAACTGCGGCGGCTGCGCCAGGTAGTCAACCAACAGGCTGTCTACGCCATCTACGCGCAGCCGCATGAAAAACTCAGCGCCGGTCGGAAATTTGCCCGGTGGGTCATCAACGGCCAGGAACGTCAAGGTATCGGTCGTAGTGGGGTGTGGCTGGGCCGGAATTTCGTGTGATCCCAGCAGCAGGGCGGCACGCTGCTCCCGCCGGATCGTGGGTGTGATGGTGACGGTTAAGGTGATACTGTTGCCATTGCGCACGGCCGTAGACAGCGTCATCTGCGGCGACAGGGCAAAAGGCAGTTCATTGCTGGTGCGGCTGAACGTTTCATCGGGCCGGGTAAGCTGGACGGCTAACGTGTAAATACCGGCCGGAAAATCATCAGGCTGGTTGGGTATGGTTACTTGTAGTTCGGTAGCCGAGCTGCCCGCCGCCGGGGGAACAGCAATGGGATCATCCAACAGCGGATGGCGAAACAAAATGGCGATATTCGTGCCATCCAGATGATGGCCGGTCAGGGCGAGCGTTTCATTAAGCCGTGCCGCCGGTTGTTTGTCCGGGAGGGTGACGGCCGTGAGCGTGGGATAGGGTGGAATCAGGTCAGGCTGGCTGGTGACGCCCCGGTCTTCTTCGCCCCGGCGCAGCACCGGCAGCGGTGTCCGCGCCGGCCGGTTGCTTTCAATCAACACCACCGAAGCTTCGTAAGCGGCCGAAAGCCGGTACTGCGTCTGGAACGCCGTCCACATCTTGGATATCTCCTCCAACGAGAAGGGTTGCAGGGTCAACCGTACCCGTTCCACCTGGTTATGCAGGTCATTGCCGACGAGAGCATTCTCGATTTCGGTCTGCCCCAGCAACGGGTGATCGTGCAAAATGCTCATGGCCCGGCCTAACAGTCGGTGGCCGATGAAAGCGGCGTCTTCTTCGTTGTCCCGCACATAAGCCGTCAGCAGGTAATGGAGGATCAGGGGTAACGGCGGCTGCCCCGTTTCGCCCGGCCGTATCTGGCGCGGCATGTTTTTATTCTGCCAGGCGGCATTAGGGCTGACCTGGTAGAGAAACAGGTTGACCTGCCGGGCAAAGCTCTGGTTGGCGGCTTCGTCTGGCGGGCGGGCGGTCACTTCTGTGCCCGCCAGGGCGGGGTCGCTGCTGGGATCTACCACCGGGCTGGCGTTGATGCGGGTATCTAGCAGGCTGCGCAACGTGGCGGTGACGGCGGCAATGGCTAAAGAGTTGCTCATGGCCGACCCCCATTGCGCTGGCGTAAATAGTCGTCCAGGCTCAACACCGGCGTTCGCAGCTGTTTTTGCTCCACTTTGGCGGGGGGGGGCGGCGTGGCCCGCACCTCAATCCGGCCGATGGTGATCTGGACGGTAGTCGCCGGTTCCGGCTGTGTGCCTGGCAATTGATGGTTGGCTGAACGGCCGTTTGCCGGAGTGAATGGTCTAATATGCTCCGGGCGAATGGTTGCGGGAGCGGCTACTACCGGCGGCGACGGCTGGATAGGCTGCTCCCGGACAGTTTCGACAAGGGGGAGCGTTAATGGGGTGGGTGTTTCGGTCACAGGCTTGAGCAGCGTGATTTGTTCCCGGATAATGACGGGGGGATGGGTCTCTTTGACCAGTTGTGGCTCTGCCTGGTGATAAGGAGACGCGGGGGTGACGTTCACCGGCGTGACCGGCGTAGGAGCCGGTTGGCGTGGCAGCGCCGGCTGGATTGCTGCCGGGGCATCGTTTACCGGCGGCTGCTTTCGTGGCTGTCGCGCCGGTTCGGGAGATGTTGGCCTCAGTGTGGGTGTGGGGGGGAGTGGTGGTGGCAACGCCGCTTGGGGGGCTGGCGGTGCTGGCGTTGGCAATGCTGGTTGTTGTGCTGATTGCATAGTGGGTGATGGTATGGGCGGCGTCTGTGGCCTGGGCAACGGGTGTGCAGCAGGGGGGGAAACGGCCGCCGCTTCTTCGCCAGTGACTGGGGCCGGGAAAAGGGGAGCCGTTCCCGGCCAGGGTTCAAAGAGCGAAACGGGCCGGGGTTGGATGACGGCCGTTTCCAGCAGGTGCCGCGCCACCAGATTGTCCAGATAGCTAAGTGTTTTCATGGGCGAACCATTTCTAGATAGAAGTGCCGTCGCCAGGGGGTCAAGGCCAGGATGTCGGCCTCAGACCAGCCATAAGCGGCAGCCAGCAGATGGACTTCGTGCAAAACCCGGTAAGCCCAGGTGTTGATCTCCGCCCAAAAGAAAGCCACGATGTCAAAAGGAGCCAGCCAGTGATGGTTACAATGTGGGCAGTCTAGCGCCAGTTGCACATCGGCCTGCGGGTCGGCGGCGGCCATCTGGGTGATGATGGCTTCGACCACCGCGGAGGGCAGGGCGTCGGCGGCGACGGCTTTTCCTTTGCGCCGCACTTCCAGCAGACAGCGTTGGAAGAGCAGCCGCCGGTTGTCAGTGAGGTCGCGGTCGCCGGTTACGGCCGTGACATCCACACTATTGGGCAGGCGAAAGCGCACCTGGTAGCCATTGTGGGTCAACATCAGTTCACTTGTTTCCGGCGGTGGCAGGGCGCGAATGTTGGTCGTCTGAAAGTTCAATTCCAGTTTCTCACTACAGGTGGGGCAGGCAGCCAGGCAGGTCAGGTTGGGGCCAAATGCCCACTCGCGCAGGGTGAGGATACGGCCGTCGCGCGCGCCGATGCTCAGTTCAGCCAGATGCTCGGCCGACGTCTCCGGGCAGGCCGCCGCCAAAACCAGCAGCGCCCAGTGCGCCAACGGCTGCGCCAGCCCTTGTTCCCATAGGTTTAATAGTTGTGGGGTGGACAATGGTCGCATGGTGTAGGGGCCGGTAATCGGCAATCGGTGAACAGTAATCAGTCATTCACCGATAACCGATTACTGATGACCGCTAACCGGATTAAGCCGGTTCCGTGAACGACTCTTCGGCCGGTTCGGCGACCTCATAATCGCGTTCCCAGCCTTCGTTTTCCAGCTTGAGCGTTTGGATGAGGACGGCGTTGGCGTTGGCGTCCAGATCGGCCTGCGCCTGAAATTCGGAAACCCAACAGCGGTACACCTTATACCGCAGCGCCAACTGGCCCGCTTCGTTATACACCTCGATGATGATGTCCTTGCGAAAATCCTTGAGCGCTACCTCCGCGCCCAGACCGGCGCCGTAGTTCCAAACCTTGTTGGCCCACTGCTCAAACTCTTTGTCGTGGGTGACGCCGCGTTCCAGGGTGATGGCCTCATACTCGGTGCGGCCGGGTGATTTACGACTGCTGCTGGGGTCGCCACCCTCGCGGTGCTTGACCACTTCGGTGGTGCGTTTGAGGGCGCTCACTTTGCTAATACCAGCTACCGGGTTGGTGTTACCCACCCAAAAAACGCGGAATTTGAAGTTCTTGTACGGATCGAACCGTTCGGTATTCACTGTAAACTGAGCCATGAGTTCCTCCCTACGCCTGAATCTGACCGGCCATCTGCTGGAGCTTGATGACCACAAATTCGGCCGGTTTGAGCGGCGCGAAGCCAACGATGATGTTCACGATGCCCAGGTTAATGTGGGTCTGGGTCGTTGTTTCCTTGTCGCATTTCACAAAGTATGCCTCACGCGGTGAGCTACCCTGGAAAGCACCCTGGCGGAAGAGGTTGTGCATAAAAGCGCCCACGTTGAGACGGATTTGGCCCCACAAGGGTTCGTCATTGGGTTCAAACACGACCCAGTGGGTGCCCCGGTAAAGGCTTTCTTCTAGAAACAGGGCCAGGCGGCGCACGGGGATATATTTCCATTCCGAGGCTAGGCGGTCATCCCCTTGCAGGGTGCGCGCGCCCCACACCACACGGCCGGCGGCGGGCATAGCGCGCAAGCAGTTAACGCCTAAGGGGTTGAGTTCGCCATTTTCGGCGTCCGTCAGGGGAATGCTTAGCTGCGGTACGCCCACCAGAGCGGCTTCCAGTCCGGCAGGCGCTTTCCAGACGCCGCGCTGCGTGTCGGTGCGGGCAAAAATGCCGGCAACGGCACCACAGGCAGCAAAACTTTCCACCTGATCATCGTGCAGGGGATTGGGCTGACGCAGGCGAGGGAAAAATAGGGCGGCATTTTTGCTGCGGGTGCCCACGTGGTCTTCATTGGGGTCTTTGAATTTGGTTACGGCCGTTGCCTTGTCATTCCAGTCTTTAGGCGCATCTACAATCAGCATGGCGCGCCGCTTTTCGCAGTAGGCGGCGGCGTCCCCCATCAGCGTTACATCCACATCCAGGCTCTCGGTCTGGTTCCGGTAGGGAGGGATGCAGAGCAAATTGAAGAGGTCAGCCTGTTCCAGAGCATACATCCCTTTTTTATCTTGCTCACCGTTGGCAGGCGTAAAGTTTGCTTTGGTCAGGTAGATGCCATCAGAAACAGCATCGAGTCTGTCCTGTTTGGCCGCTGCCAGTGCCGTCTTAGCCGCATCCACGTCTGCCTGGGCCGCATCAATATCAGCTTGAACTGGGGGCACAGCCTGTTGGGCGGTTGCCAGCACTTTTTTCTTCTCAGCCAGGTCCTTTTCGGCTGCCGTTACGTCGTCATCGCCGTCGGCAATAGCTGGCGGATTGGTGGGGTCAAGGGGATTGGCGCTGTCCCAACGTACCAGTTTTGAATCTTCGAGTACCTGGTCTATGCGGCGCGGGCTGTTTTTGAAGGTGAGGTTGGCGTAACGCTCGGTTGCGCCGGCAGGACCAGCATCGCTGATAGTGAGGTTGAAAAGGTCGGCTGTGGTCAGCCCCATGGCTTGGGCGGCGCTTTCGCTCACGTCTGTATCCATACTGGCGCGCAGGTAAGCGCCCCACTTGCCCTCATTGGCCGCTTCTAACCGCACCGTGCTGGCGCTAAACGTGGCCAGAGAGGGAGTGGCGTTGTTGCCCGTTTCGGGATTAAAAAGGCGGACAATGATTGCCTGGCTGCCGCCGTTTAGATAAAAGTCGCGCACAGCGTAACCCAGGCTGCTTTCTGCCCAGAGGCCGCCAAAGATGCGCTCAAAATCACCAAAACTGTTGATCACCACCGCTTCATCGGTGGGGCCGCGCCGGGCACGGCCGATGAAAGCGGCGATAGAGGTGGCGACGCCGGTAATGGTGCGCACCCCGCTGGGTATTTCCTCAATATAAACGCCGGGATAAGTCAATGTGACTGGCATGGAAACCTCCTTTCGTCACGATCTGACGGCCGTACCACTGTAACGGCCTCAATTTGTTTGCTGATTGTCTGGGTTATGATGTGATTGTCCATTACCCTGGCTTGCGAGCCAGGTTTGTATAACCTCGGTTAATTTGGGCCATTCCATAAAACGGCCGATGCTCACCCCCTCCAAATTCACCAACTCTCCATACACCAACTGAGTATCCTTATCTATGGCCAGGCGCAGAATCAAGGTAATATGGCGTTTATCCGCAAGGTGGTTATCCATACGGTTATTCCTTTAGCGACGCCCACAGTCCTGACGATAGTTGGCTCAATTGGCAGAGGCAGTGTAACGGCCGTGCCTGATACCCGGCTGAAACGAGACTGAATTGGAACTGAAGTTGGGCTGAATTCTGGCTGAAGTGAGGCTAAACTGTATGGGGCGTTAGCCTTACCTGATCATAGAGTAGCATCGTTTGCTGCTCTGGCACGGCGTCAAATTCCGTGTGCAGGATGTCCACGCACAAACGATACTGGCGCAGCGCCTGAGCGCGTTCGCCCCGGCGCACATAACAGCGCATCACCAGCCGGTGGGCGTCTTCACGGCAGGCGTCATTTTTCAACAGTTGGTCGGCGTATTGCAGGCAACGGCCGTAATCGCCCGCAGCAAAATAATAATCAGCCAGATGGGACAACACCGTCAGAAAATGAGCGCGCAGCCGTTCCCGAATCATCACGCCGTTAATGTCGGCGCAGGCACACAAAGCGCCCCGATAGAAGGTGACGGCCCGCGTGTAGCAGGAGACCGCAACCGGCAGGTTATTGACCGCCACATACTGGTCGCCGGTGCTGACCAGGTTTTCAAAGCAGGTTATGTCTACCCCCACACCTGCCTCCTGATTCAGCCGATAATACCCATCCTCGTGTACCACAGGCGTATCGCCACCAATTTTGTCACCCAACAGCTTACGCAGACTGTAGGTAAGGCTGTTGAGCGATTGGCCGGACAGGTCTGGGGGATGGCCGGGCCAAAGGGTTTCCAGCAGCAGATCACGCGGTACTGGCTGCTCAGGTTGCAGCCCCAGGTAACGAAGTAATAGTTCTGCCTTGCCGCCATTCAGGGGGATGGGTCTTCCACTGATTAGGACGCGGAATTCACCCAGCAGGCAAATCAAAACCGGGTGGAAGTCACCTATCGGCGTTTGAAAAATGGCATCATTAAATTCCACGACCACACCGCTAATGGGACTCATCCTGGGTTCCTCAATACCACATACTGCCGATGGAGTGATCGCTTCTTGCAGATATGAAGGTGGTTGACAATCGGGTAAACGTGTGTAATTGATGCTGCCAAAAAACACAGTGTATACTGCCTGTGCAGGATAAAGGGGTATCGTTAAACTACCGTTAAAGGATTCTGAGGAATGGGGCGCAGGATAAACGGGTGTAAAATAGGGTCAGTAAGTCAAAGCCGATTCCAACGTTCGCTAACAATTCGGGCTATTTGAGAATTCAGGGGATTGACAAAGAGCCGGATTTAATTGTGAATGCCTGGCCGGATAAACTAAAGCAAACGGGTGTTCCAGATGATAGTCTGTATCAGGTTGTTGCCGGGCTGCGCAAAAAGATTGAACCGACACCGACTAAACCATGTTACATCCTGAACTGGGGTAGTATACCAGAAGGTGCGTACCAGTTGTTCCCAAAGGGGAGACCGCTGCAAGACATTGATGGTTGGTAGTTGTATAAGTGTCCCGAAACTGCTTATCAGAACTGCCGGTGCGGATAAGTTCGTCAATTATGTTGAATACTTGCTGTTATGACGGCCGTTCCCCCACCCAATTCTCCACAAGACGGAGTAGTGTGCGGTTTAAGTTTTCACTGGGCGTAAACACAATACACCTGCGCCCAGAGAGGTATCCAGGCCCGTTGTCTCATACTAAATTGATACAGAGGGGCAATCGAATTTTGCCATGATTGCGGCCCCTTGTTACCAAGCATAAAATGCACCACCAGCGTGACGGTGGTGTTTTTAGAGCAGGCAATTTTTTGTAAGCGTGCTTTAGCTCAAAGATGAAGTGTTAACAGGCAGGGCGTGATGCTCTGCTCAGAGCCTGCAATCAGAGAGGTGTCTACACCCTGTTTATGATACAATACAAGTAATACAGTGATTTTCAAGAAGCGTATATGAGTGTAACTTTCCCTACAATTACTTCTTACGAAAACGTTCACCTTGATGCTAAAGGTGTGCCTTACATCGCAGGCACAACCATGAAAGTTGTTGAGGTAGTGTTAGCCCAAATAGCTCATGGTTGGAGTCCAGAAGAGCTGCATTTTCAGCATCCCTATTTGAGCATGAGTCAAATTCATTCGGCTCTTGCTTACTACTGGGAACACAAAAAGGATCTGGATGCTGACATCGAGCATCGGTTAACATACGCGGAACAATCGCGCCAGGCAGCAGGCCCTTCGCCATTAGCTGCACGCTTGCGGGAGCAAGGTTTGCTTGAATGACGGTCGCACTTTACATGGATGTACACATACACCGGGCGATTACCACTGGTCTGCGCCTGCGTGACGTTGATGTTCTCACGGCCCAAGAGGACGGTCACCGAACTGCTGAAGATGCTCGTTTGTTGGATCGGGCTACAGAATTACAGCGTGTGTTATTCACTCAAGATGAAGCCTGTTAGCAGAAGCTAAACGCCGTCAGGAAGAGGGAATTCCCTTTGCTGGCTTCATTTATGCCCATCAACTGCGGATCACGATCGGTCGTTGTGTAAACGAGTTGGAGCTAATTGCCAGGACAAGTGAAGCGCGAATTAGCCAATCGTGTAGAGAATTTGCCATTATGATGGCCGTTTCAATAGTCTTGTAGATAGTGTCACCGGCTGTTCCTCAGACAGGTTGTGTTTATCACCCAACTTTGAGGTGGATGGTTACTTCGTCGCCTTCGTTGAGTTTTTCGGCTTTGCGGATGTCGGCGCGGAGGGGAACCAGGTAGTGGTCGTCTTTGGGGAACAGGGAGGTTGTCCATTCGGTCTTGCCGATGCGCACGATGACGGGTATGACCCCCCAGCCGTAGGTGACGGAGGCGGAGATGGCTTTGATGGCGTCGCTTGGCTCGGCGGGAATTGTGACAAAATACCAGGGGGCGGGGCCTTTCCAGAACCAGATTTTGCCGTTGAATTCGATATTCATAGTGATAACTTGAGGAGTATGGGACGCCTACGTCCCACGCGGGGTACGAGGGCGTGCCACGCTCCTCTGGTAAGTGTGTTATGTGGTGCGACGGTAGCGCATGTAAACGACGCCGGTGGGTAACGGAGATGCTTCGACCAATGTGAGGTTGAGCCGTTTGTCAGCGGGGTACAGGCGTTTGCCGCTGCCGAGTACCAAGGGGTAGACGTGCAGGTGGTATTCGTCTATGAGGTCGTGTTGGGCCAGGGTTTGCGCCAGCACGCTGCTGCCATCCATGAGGATGTTTTTGCCGGGCTGTTGTTTGAGTTGGCGGATGGTTTCGATGACGTTGTGGCGGATGAGGGTGGAGTTACGCCAGGCAGCGGCGGATTGCAGGGTGGTGGAGACAACGTATTTATGGATGCTGTTGAAGATGTCGGCGAAGGGGTCGCCGGCCATGGCTTCAAAGGCTGTGCCGTGTATTTGCCAGGTTTTTCGGCCGAGCAGGAAGGCGTCGGCCTGGGAGATTG
>CAYXUZ010000039.1:22849-28303 GCA_964467705.1 uncultured Ardenticatenaceae bacterium
CGCCGTCGGTGTCTTCGTCTGCGCCGCCGGGGGCCTGGATCACGCCGTCGAGGGTTATGAATTCAGATACGATTAGTTCTCTCATGTTTTTTTTCCTTTGCTGATGGGTGTCTGGATAGTTGTTCTCTGACACACATTATACCTCATGAATGCGGGGGCAAACTGTCCGGGGTCTTCCACAACGGGCAGCACGACCGTGCGTGAATAAGTCTGGAGGTTCATCTTTCCTCTCTTTTTTCGGACTTTGGAATTACCCTGTCTCTCAGGTCTTGTCTTTGGCAAAAAAGGGGGGCTGTGTTATCTTTAGCCGCAGGTTGGCACACCCCACCTCATACGCCAATCACCTGCATATCCAACTGACACAGCGGAGGGAAACATGGGAATTTTATTCGGTACCGATGAATGGATTAAAGCCCTGAGAGATGAACTCAACAGCAGCCCCGGCTATAAAAACGCCGCTGCCAAATGGGAAGGTGATTTTTATTTCATCGTCACCGCTGGCGATGCCATACTGGAGGACATTTACCTCTATATGGATTTGTGGCACGGGGATTGTCGGGACGCCTTCAAAGTAGACGACGCCAGCGCCAAATCTCCGGAGTTCAAACTACATGCCCCCGTCAAAACCTGGCGTGGTGTTATGGAAAAGAAGATTGACCCCATCAAGGGCATTGTCACCAAACAACTGAAGCTGGAAGGGCCAATGATGAAGGTGATGAAAGCCCCCAAAGCGGCTATTGAACTGGTAGAAGCCTGCACCCGGCTGGATACGGACTGGCCCTCTTAAGGCAGTGAGCAGTATGCAGTGAGCAGTCTAGCTACTCACCGCTTACCGCTCACTGCTTACCGCTCACTGACATGTGGTTCTTCAAGTGCCCTGAGTTTTTCTTTGGCGAAGATGCGCTTAGCCAGTTGGGTAATCTAACCGGGCGGCGTGCCTTTATTGTCACCGACGCGAACCTGTTGGAACTGGGGTTTGTGGCGCAGGTGCAGCAGGCATTGGTCACGGCCGTACCCCACCACCACATCTTCGCCGAAGTTGAACCTGACCCCTCCCTGGAAACGGTGCAGCGTGGCGCTGCCGCTATGCTTGAATACGAACCCGATTGGATTATCGGGTTGGGTGGCGGTTCGTGTATGGACGCGGCCAAAGCGATGTGGGTATTGTATGAACGGCCCGACCTCCCCCCAGACGCCATCAGCCCCATGATGGAATTGGGGCTGCGGCAAAAGGCGCAGCTTATCTGCATTCCCACTACCGCCGGGACTGGCTCTGAATCCAACTATGGCATTGTACTCACGGACACGGGGGAACACCGCAAACTCACCCTGGCGAACCGGGAAGCCACCCCTGACATTGCCATTGTAGACCCGGCTTTTACGACCAACCTGCCGCCGGGCGTCACGGCCGACACCGGCATAGACGTGCTGACCCACGCCATCGAAGCATACAGTTGCACCTGGGCCAACGATTTTACCGATGGCCTTTGCCTGCAAGCCGCACGCATGGTCTTTGCTTATTTGCCCAGCGCCATTAAAAATGGGGCGAATGATCCCATTGCCCGCGAGAAAATGGCAAACGCGGCGGCCATTGCCGGCATGACGTTGGGCAATAGCCAGGTGGCGCTGGCACACGCCCTGGGGCACGCGGCAGGCGCTATCTTTCGGCAGGTACCTCACGGCCGTATCACCGCCATCTTCTTACCTTACACCATCGAATTTGTGGCCAATGGTGGCGACAGCCGGTATACCGATCTGGCACTGGCATTGGGGTTGCCCAATGGGGATGAAACCTCCGCTGCCCAAAATCTGGCAACGGCCGTGCGCGGCCTGATGCACGAAGTTCGCCTGCCCACTAATCTAAAAGATGCCGCCATTGCCCTGGCAGAATTGGAAGCGGCCCTGCCTCTGATGTGTGAACATGTAGATGTAGATACCAACTTGCTCATGTCACGCCGTATCCCCACCCTGGAAGAAATTGAGCAGCTTTTCAGGTATGCCTATGCGGGCCAAGAAGTAGATTTTTAGGTTCGTAGTAGGTGATTTGTCGCCTACTACGAACACAAACAATATCATTGCAGTATGAAAATGCATAAAAAAGTTGGTCTGGCCCTGAGCGGCGGCGTGGCCCGCGGCCCGGTGCATGTGGGCGTCCTAACCGCGTTGGAACGGGCCGGGATACCTGTTGATGCCATTGCCGGGGCCAGTGCGGGGGCACTGGTGGGCGCTGCCTACTGCGCCGGGTTAGAGATTCCGCAATTGCGCAGGCTGGCGGTAGATTCTAACTGGCGCACCGTGGCCGGGCTGTCCCGTTCCCGGCATGGGCTGATCTCCTTCTACAAAATGGAGGCATATCTGCAAAATCTGGTAGGTGACGTAGATATTTGCGACCTGGCGATTCCGTTCACGGCCGTCGTCACCGATATGCAACATGGCATCCCTGTTTATTTACGGCGGGGGCGGCTGTCTACGGCCGTGCGCGCCAGTTGTTCGGTGCCAGGTATCATCTCGCCAGTGATGATTGACGGCCGTCTCTGCTGCGATGGTGGGGTGACGGATAATTTGCCGGTGACGGCCGTGCGCGCCATGGGTGTGGATTATGTGATTGCCGTTGACCTGTTTGTGCCCATTTATCACGAAAGGTTAGGGGTACTGGGGGATTTGGCCGCTGCGGTGGAACTGCTTGTCCGCCATGCCGGCGGTGGTTACTATCAGGCTGACTGCCTCATCGAACCCGCCATCGCCGGGCACAACTACTTCAACTTCTCGCGGCGCAAAAGCGAGCAATACATTGCTCTGGGTGAAGCCGCCGCCGAACGGATGCTCCCTACGATCAAAGCAGCTCTGGCCGCCCCCGAATTAGTCGCTCCTGAACCGGGCGCATCCCATACTCCCGCCCATTCCACTCCTACCCATTCCCAACCTCCAGTTCCGCTCTTCCCCTCATCCGAATTCCAACCGGTCAATGGTGATTATCTGCTCATAAACCCCTGACCTTTTTCTCTAAACCTGGATAATTCAATTATTGGATAATTGCGTAATGGGCAATTGCGTAATTACCCCATGACTTAAACACTTAAATACTCAAACACTATCATGATTCACTCTGTACACAATCTACATCCCTGGCAGCGCACGTTGAGCATCATGTTTATTGCCCAACTGGTGACGGCCGTTGGCTTTTCCATCTTTTTCCCTTTCCTGCCGCTGTACGTGGCCGAACTGGGTAGCAGTACCTCACTCAGCGTGGAGTTTCTGGCGGGCGCGGTTTTTTCGGCGCAGGCATTGACAATGGCCATTGCCTCGCCCATTTGGGGAGCAGTGGCCGACCGCTACGGCCGTAAACTTATGGTAGAACGCGCTATGTTTGGTGGCGCGGCCGTCCTGCTGCTGATGGGTTTTGCCCACAATGCAGAACAACTGGTGCTGCTGCGTGCCATTCAGGGTTTAATTACCGGCACGGTAGCAGCGGCCAACGCCCTGGTTGCTGCTGCCGCCCCTCGCGAACGTACCGGTTTTGCCATGGGGTTGTTACAAATGGGGCAGGTCAGTGGCATCGCCATTGGCCCCTTACTCGGTGGTCTGGTGGCCGATGCATTTGGCTATCGGTACGCTTTTGTCATCACTTCACTGCTTTTGTTGGCCGCAGGGTTGCTGGTCTGGTGGGGTGTGGCCGAGGAGTTTACACCGGCCGAAACAAAAACGCGGCGCATCCACTTCTGGCATGAATGGCGTGAAGTGTGGCAAATGCCTGGTATTTCGCTCACCTACAGTTTGCGTTTCCTTTCCAACCTGGGGCAAACGTTGCTGCTGCCTTTTGCGCCACTATTCATCGCGTCGCTCTTGGCCGACCAATCACGGGTGAATACGATTACGGGGCTGACCATTGGGGTGACGGCGGGGGCTGGTACGCTGACGGCCGTGTTTCTGGGGCGCCTCGGCGATAAAGTGGGCCATCGCAAAATCCTCATTGGGTCGGCATTGTTGGCCGGTCTGTTTTATTTGCCCCAAAGCCAGGTGACATCGGCCGGGCAGCTTTTGCTCTTGCAGGCGCTCACGGGGGCAGCCGCCGGCGGGGTGGTGCCTTCAATTAGCGCCTTGCTGGCACACCATTCCCGCGCTGATCAGGCGGGTAGCGTGTATGGTCTGGAGAACTCCATTGTCTCGGCCTCTCGTGCGATTGCGCCCATTTTGGGGTCGTTGGTGGTCGTGTGGTTTGGTTTGCGGGCAGCCTTTGTGGCCGCCGGGATTGTGTACCTGATAGTGGCCTTGATCACGGCCGTGCGTCTGCCCCGCATGACACCCACCTCTATCAAACCAGTGGAGTCTCAAATCTGAGATTACTGGAAATGGGAAATAGACCTGACAGGTTCCAGAAAACCTGTCAGGTCTACCTTGTTTAAGGCTCTGGAAAAAAATACGTGCCTGTTTGCTCTGTTTCCAGTATCCTTGTAGGTGTGGTATGTTTGCAGTTTGCCATGGCACAGGCAATATCCCTAAAAGTGAACCACATGGGCATAAACTGTAATTCCATCATTATCGCAAAGGTGTTGTTTTGAACCAGCCATTAGCTTTAATCATTGAAGATGACGAGCGGCTGGCCATGATTTACGCCGAAGCCTTGCGGAGCGCCGGGTTTATACCTGAAATTGCCCGCGATGGTCTGATTGCCCAAACTCGTTTGCGAGAAGTAGTGCCCGTTCTTATTTTATTGGATTTGCACCTGCCCCATGTTTCGGGTGATGAATTGTTGCGTTCCATTCGCGCAGACTCTCGCCTGGAGAACAGTGTGGTAATGCTGGCTACGGCCGATGCGTTAATGGCCGAAGCACTGCGGGCAGAGTCAGACCTGGTTTTGCTCAAGCCCATCAGTTTTAACCAGCTTCGGGATCTCGCCAGCCGTCTACACCCACCTTTATGACCCACATTTTGCGCCCTATTTCTGAGGGCGACCTGCCCCAATTACTCACCTGGCAATATGAGCCACCATATGAGATTTATAGTTTAGGCAACGGCCGTGCCGATAACGAACAATTGGCCGAGGCAGCCGATTACTTTTTAGACCCGGTTTATCATTTCTACGGTGTAGTAGATGCCGCCAGCGGTGAACTCCAGGCAATCATCAGCTACGGCCTGGATGGGCAGGTGAGCGGCGGCGATTACAGCGAAGAGGCGCTGGACATTGGCATGGCTGTACGGCCAGACCTCACCGGCCGAGGGTTGGGCAATGAATTTGCCAAAACTGCCATCTCCTTTGCCGTGCAAACATTCCGGCCAACCACCTTGCGCGTGACGATTGCTGATTTTAACGGCCGTGCCCGCCACGTGTGGCAAAAACAGGGCTTTCAGCCCGTCCACTCCTTCACCAGTAACGCCAGCCATCTGGCCTTCACCATCTTCACCTACACGGTATAATCATGTTAGACATCCGATTTCTCAAAGAAATCGGATGTC
>CAYXUZ010000039.1:28313-40582 GCA_964467705.1 uncultured Ardenticatenaceae bacterium
GGCGCGTGTGGGAAAAGCATCATTTTCAGCCGGTGCAATCTTTCACCAGCGACGCCAACAATCTGGCCTTCACCATCTACACCTGTCCGGTATAATTGCTCAGATCAGACATCCAATTTCTCAAAGAAATCGGATGTCTTGGAAGGATATTCAATGGCAACCATCTCCCCCTTTGTAGCGAAAGGTACACGCATCGGCCAGAAACAGACAGTGAAGGCCAAAAAAGTGGTCTGGATTCCGGTGGGCAGTGGCGAAGTGACCCAGTTTTCTGACTATGAAGTAACCATCGCCGGGCAGATCAGCATCTTGGGCTACAGTGGCAACATGAACATTCATTTGCGCTTATTGGATGAAAACCCGACGGCCGTGTCCGGCCCCTGTGTCCTGCGGCTGAATGCCCACGAAGACCCCCAGGCGGTTTACAAAGTCAACAAAAATGCCCTGATGGTGCAGGCCACGCTGGGCAAATACAAACAGGCGATCACCATCACCCCCTCTGATGGTGGCACACAAACGGAGTGTAAACTCACCGGTCGGGTGAATGAGACAGTCCACCTGGAACCAGGCAGGTAGGATGCTATAACGCTTCCGGCCAGTCGGCGTTGGGGCGCTGCTGACGGCACAGTTCCAGCAGGTCATCCATACGGCCGTGACGCTCACAATACAAAATAATTTCCTGCGCCATGTCTGACTTGGCCCCCTCTGGAAATTCGTCCTTATCAATTCCCAGGTCAAATAACAACAACTCCAACTCCCGCTTGCTGAAATAACGGGCGATCAACTGACGCAAGCGGATGCGGTTTTGCAGCAAGAGGGTGGCGTTTTCTTCCTGGAGCACGGCCGTGAACAAAGCCGCCACCGCCAGTTTACGGGTAGACATACTGTGCCGCTGCTCCACCGGCATTTCGGCAAAGGTGCGGTCATGCCCGTCAGGAATAAAAATCGTGTCCCAACCATAAATCTGGTTGCCACGTGGTTCTGGGGCAATGACCCCGCTCAACTTCCCGCGAAACACATACACCTGCCCATCCCGCGCATGAAACCCCAGATCGGTGACTACACTGGCCGTGCGATCCTCAAAAGCCTGCATCATTTTGCAAATACCCTCCACGCCTACTCCTTCCATAAACAGGCCGGTGACGTTACCCGGCAAATCCTTCCAGGCGCGAATCAGCAGGTTGGTTTGTTCCACTAAAAAGGGCATATGGGGTAGCAACGGCCGTGCCATCTCCACTTTGCGCCGGATGAGGATGGCCTGGTCAACCAGCACCGGCTCCTCCAACGCATACCGCGCCCAGCGCAAGTCGGCATGTTTCCCCAACAAAAACTGGTAATCATTAAACTTGTTTTGCGAACCGGTCACAAAATAGAGTTGTTCGATGCGCTCTTCTCTCATCACCGCTCCTATTCAGTCAGACGGGTGACATGATACAAATGATTTTCAGCAACTGGAATTATTTATAAACTTCCCGGCGATGCCTGACCAAATGAACCGTTATTTGTTCTTCAGGCTGATTAATAGTGTAGAGGACACGATAATCTCCTACTCGAAGTTTATACATACCTTGCCATTGACCAGTTAACGGCTCTGGTGTGACATCATCAAAGTTTTCGGCCAGCCAACGAATTTTTCGCAATACCCGTTGCGCAATCGTTCTATCCAATTGGGTGAGATTTGATTCTGCTTGTGGCGTGAAAACAACGGTAAACATCACCAGTCCAGGCCAAGTTTTGCTGCTAATTCTTGAGCAGAAATAAGCCGGTTGGCAGGCTCCATCAACGAACTTTCCAGGTGCAATCGTACATCTTCGCGCAAGGATAAACCTTCATCCGGATCATGGAGTATCTCTGCTAACGTCTGGATCACAGCGTCGTGGATAATGGTCTTTAATTGATCAACGGTTAAATCGGCCACCTTTGTTTGTTCAATCATATTCATTCACCCCAATCTTTTTACGCGACATTGTAGCATGGTTTTTTACCGTTGTAATCGCCAGTCCAGGGCAGTGTGGCGTTGGGTGATTTTGTTGTTGTTGATGGCAATGTGAATGGCTTTGCGGGTGCCGATGAGAATGACCACTTTTTTGGCGCGGGTCACGGCCGTGTACAACAAATTGCGCTGTAACATCAAATAATGCTGCGTGTGCATGGGCATCACCACACAGGGGTATTCCGCCCCCTGGCTCTTATGCACCGAAATTGCATACGCATGAACCAGTTCGTCCGCCTCCAAAAAGTCATACACCACCGGCGCGCCGTCAATGCTCACCGTCAACGTCTGGTTGATAATGTCCATGGCCGTGATACGCCCAATGTCCCCATTGTAGATGCTCTTGTCGTAATTGTTTACCGTCTGCATCACCTTGTCGCCCACGCGGAAGAGACGGCCGCCCAGTTTGCGCTCCGGTTTGTGGCCGGAGGGTGGATTGAGCGCTTCTTGCAGCAGCAGGTTCAGATTATGCACCCCCACCGCGCCGTTATACATGGGCGCCAGCACCTGCATATCATCCAATGGGTCAAAACCAAACTTGAGCGGGGCGCGTTTTTGCACCACCTCCACCAGCATCTCGGCCGCTTTGTCGGCCTCTTCCACCACAAAGAGGAAGAAGTCCTGCGCCTCTTTGGGTGTTTCCGGCATCTTCCCCTGGTTAATGTGATGGGCGTTGCGGATGATGAGGGAGTTGGCCGCCTGGCGGAAGATGGTTTGCAGGCGAATCACGGCCGTCACCCCCGAATCTATCAAATCGGCCAACACATCCCCCGCGCCCACGCTGGGCAGTTGGTCAATGTCCCCTACCAGCAGCAGGTGGCCGTCTGGCCCAATCGCCTTCAGCAGGTTATTCGCCAGCACCAAATCCAACATGGACGCCTCGTCAATGACGATCATATCGGCGTTGATCGGATTCTCCTCGCTACGGCCGTACCCCTCCCCCGGATTAAACTCCAACAGCCGGTGTACGGTCTTCGCCTCCCGCCCCGTCGCCTCCGCCAACCGCTTGGCCGCCCGGCCGGTGGGCGAGGCCAGCGCATAGCTCAATTTATGCCCGTCCAGCAAATCCAACAGCGCCCGCAGCGTCGTCGTCTTGCCCGTGCCCGGCCCGCCGGTGAGGACGGTGACTTTGTGGCGCACGGCCGTTTGTACAGCCTCCATTTGCTGCTGCGAAAGCTGAACGCCCTTCATTTCGTAATCTGTCATCCGTGTGCCGTAATCCGTTGTCTGCTCACGGCTCACGGATAACGGCTTACGGATAACGGCTAACCGGCTCGTCGGATGTTCAATCATCCGCTTCACCCGCTGCGTCACCCCAATCTCCGAATAATAAAACGGCGTCAGATACACCGCCCGCTCCTCCCGGAGAATGGGAGATTGAGAGATTGAGAGATCAAGAGATTCTTCACCTGCCACTTGCCACTTGCCACCTGCCACCTGCCCACTGTTCACTGCTAACTGCTCACCGCTTACTGCATACTGAATAACCTCTCGCTTAATAAAATCACTCGTCTCCAACGCATCAATCACGGCCGTAATCTTCCCCGCCTCCACCCCCAAAATCTGCGCCGCCTCCGGCTCCAACTCCTCCTGCGGCATATACACATGCCCCTCCTCCGCCATGCGGTTCAGCGTATAAGCAATGCCCGCCTCAATCCGCGCCGGATCATCCGCCGCCAGCCCCAACGCCTGGGCGATCTTATCCGCCGTCTTAAAGCCAATGCCATGAATATCCCGCACCATCTGGTAGGGGGTATTTTGCACCACCGCTAGCGACGTGTCCCCATACTTCTTATAAATCTTGGTCGCCAATGTGGTAGACACCCCATGTGATTGCAGAAAAATCATCACATCCTTAATCGCCCGCTGCTCCTCCCACGCCTTCGCAATCTGCCCCACCCGCTTCTGCCCCACCCCCAACACCGTCAGCAGCCGCTCCGGTTCATGGTCAATCACCTCCAGCGTTTCCGCGCCAAAACGATTGACAATACGCTCCGCCATCACCGGGCCAATGCCCCGAATCATGCCCGACCCCAGATACCGTTTGATCCCCTCCGTCGTCGCCGGTAAGGATTGTTCACACTGTTCCGCCTGGAATTGCCGCCCGTGTTTGGCATGATTCCCCCACAGCCCCGTCAGCTTCAGCCACTCCCCCGGCTGCACCTCCGGCAAATTGCCCACCACCGTAATCAGCCCGTCCCGGCCGCTGGCATACTTAAAGGGCAGCATCCCCCGGTTATCCGGCTTCAGGCGGATAACCGAATAGCCATTCTCCGCATTGTAATACGTCACCCGCTCCACCGAGCCGCTAATCTGTTCCTGGTTCGCCATGCGCCAATTGTATGTCTACCCGGTGTGGCCGGGCAATGGGTGTTGGTAATCGGTAAACGGTAATCGGTTGTGGGTGATGCATGAACGGGTGGGGCGGGATGGGCGGGGCGATACCGGGTCTGTTCACCAAAACATCCATTCCCGCCCGTCTCGCCCCCCTTGCCGGTGTGCCACGCCGGACTGGGGTATACCGCGCCGGGCAGCAGGGGCGAGACGGCGCGGAAAGAAGCCGTATGCTGCGGCCAATGCCTATCCGCGCCATCCCGCCCCTACAATTTGGCTTCGATGGCGGCCAGGAAGCCGCGTACCTGTTGCGTGGTGGGATGGTTTGCGCCTAACGCCCGTTCATAAATGGCGACTGCTTCAGCATAATAAGTCCTGGCCTGGCTGAGGTTGCCATCTGCTTCGGCCAGCACCCCTAACCACCACAGGCCTGTAGCCGTATCCGGGTGTTGATTCCCCAACACCTTTCGCCGGATTTCATAAGCCCGTTGGAAGTACGGCCGTGCCCCAGCCAGGTCGCCCATCGAATCCAGCAGTCCGCCCATGTTGTTCAGGCTGAGAGCCGTGTCCGGGTGGTCTGGCCCCAGCACCTTTTCCCGGATGTCCAGGGCGCGTTGATAATACGGCCGTGCCCCGGCCAGGTCGCCCATCGCTCGCAGCAGTGCGCCCATGTTGTTCAGGCTGCTAGCGGTGTTCGGGTGGTCTGGCCCCAACACTTTTTCGTCAATGTCCAGGGCGCGTTGATAATACGGCCGTGCCCCGGCCAGGTCGCCCATCGCTTGCAACAGCAAGCCCATGTTGTTCAGGCTGTCGGCCGTGTTCGGGTGGTCTGGCCCCAGCACCTTTTCCCGGATCTCCAGGGCGCGTTGAAAATACGGCCGTGCCTTTTCATATTCTCCCCGGAATTGCAAATAGTAACCCGTCTGATTACACAAAAACGCCAGCCGTTCTGTCTCTGCGCCCTGGGCCATTGCCAGATCAGCAGCGGCAATCATGTGCGCCACCATGATTGGCCCCGTATCCCATTCGTGCAGCCGTGCCCCATCAGGCAATACGGCAATAATCGCTTCGATAGCCACCGCCACCCACTGACGCGCCCGTTCCTCGCCCATCTGCTGCCGCGCCACCATTTGCACCAGCCGGTGCAGGGCTACCGCCTCCCCCTCCCGCCTCAGCAGCGAATAATCCCGCAGCGCCGCCACCGCCCGGTTCAACACTAGCGGGTCAGCCAGCGAACCTCCCGGAGCTTCTGAAGCTCCGGGAGGTTTAGAAGCCCGCACCAAATCCAACGGAATACTCTCCGGGGCCAGGAAACAGCACAGATTCAGCAGGTTGGCCGCCCCGGCCGTGCCCCGTATCTTGTCAAACGCCATCTCCCACGTCGTCGTAATCGTGGAATGGTAACGCTCCGGCGGCGGTGTATCCGCCCACAACTCCCGCCAGCGCGTCTCAAACAGAGCGCGGTACTCCGCCAGCGTACTGCCCGTCCGCTGCACATACGCCGCCGCCTGCTCCAGCGCCAGCGGCAAATGCCCCAACGTCTCCGCCAACCCCTCCGCCTCCTCTTCGTTCGTAGTAGGCGATTCATCGCCCTCCCCGGCACTAAAGTGCCCACTACGAACGCGCGTCCTCAGAAAAGCCAGCGACTCCGCCGGCGTGAACACATCCAGCGGCAAGATACCGTCTTGCCCCACAAAACCACTCCAATCAGCGCGGCGGCTCGTCACCAGGATGTGCCCATTCCCCGCCACCGGCAGGTACGCCTTCAACGCGCCGGGTGGCAGTTCATCGGCATTGTCCACCAGCAGCAACCACCGCCTCTCCGTCTGCGCCAGCCAGCGCCGCGCCGCCGTGATCGCCGCCTGTTGGTCAGCGTTATCCGGGCTGTGTTCCCCCACCGCCACTGCCAGCGCCGCCACATCCGCCGCCAGATTCAGCACCCCATCCGCCCGCAGCCACCAGACCACATCATACGCCGCCTGCTGCCGGTAAATGTAGGCCAGCGCCAACTGCGTCTTGCCCACCCCACCCAGCCCCGTAATCGCCTGGCTGATGACAACACGGCTACCAACCTGGTTTAGCTGCGCCTCCAGCCGCGCCAGCATCCCTTCCCGCCCAACAAAGTTCGGGTTCTGGCTGTACGGCAGGTGAATGAGCGGAAAACGAGCCGCCGGGTCAGGCTGCGGGTAGAAGTGCTGATGAATATCGCGTCCGGCCGCGTTCTGCACGTGGACCGTGCCCCCCTCTACGGCCGAACCCACCATCGCGCCGTGTACATTTATCTGACTGGAACCATCGTCGGCTTTACTCATAAGCTTTCAAGTCAACTATAAGATATCACAGCCGCTATTTTAGGGGGAGGATGACTGACTGGCAATCTATCAATTAAACAACGCCAGTTCACGGGCACGGGCTACCGCCTGGGTGCGGTTTTGCACATCCAGCTTGCTCAGGATGTGGTTTACGTGGCCCTTTACCGTGCCCACGCTGATCACCAGGCTGTTGGCAATCTGGAAGTTAGAATATCCCTGGGCGATCAGATGCAAAATTTCCAGTTCGCGTTCGGTCAACGGGTCGAGCCAGCCTGTCTGGGCGTCAACGGCCCGGTTCGCCACCCCACCGGATGGCAAAGCGGCCAGCAAGCGGGGCACATAATCGGGAAACAGAGGGCGTACCGACGTTAACAAGGGGAGTACGGCCGTACCATTTTCCACAAAAACGCGAATATACCCTTCTGACTCGGCCAGCGTCAGCGCCTGGGTAATTGCCTGCCGGGCCGCGTCCGTTTGCCCTTGCCCGGTGCAGGCCAGCGCCCGCAGAATGTGTACCTCAACGATGAGCCGGATGCGCCCGGAGGCTTCAAGTTGCGGTAAGATGGTGTGCAGCAATTCCAGGGAAACGGCCGTCTGTCCTTGCACCAGGCGGATATGCGCCAAAAGCACCTGGGCCGTTTGCATCCGCAAGGGTTGTAGAGAACATTCATGCCCCTCTTGCTGGCGAGCATAGCCATCGGCCCAGGACACGGCTGCCGCCAGATTGCCCCACGCCAGTTCATGCCATGCTCGCGCCAACGCCACCTGCTCGGAGAGAGAGGCAGATTGTAGCTGCACGGCCGTATCCGCCGCCTGATTGAGCGCCATCCGGGCCGCCTGATCATCACCCTGGCCCGCTTTAGCTGCCGCCAGCTTCAAATAACCATCCACCTGTGCCAGCAAAAGATGACCCATCTGCGCCAGTTCAATCTCTTGTTCCGCATAGGCCACTGCCTGCGCCAGATCATTCCATTCATAATACAAATCGCTCAGATGGCCAAAGACCTCCCCGGTAGCAATCATTGGTTCAGTGCCCGCAGCCTGGGCGCGTTGGCGTACCTGTTCATAGGTTTGCCAGGCCTGGTGCAGCCGCCCCTGCAAAATTTGTACATGCGCCAGGCGGTAAAGTGGCAGTTGCGCCATATAGACATTGCCCATCTTATCAAATTGCTGCCTGGCCTCCGTATAGGCTGACAGAGCCGCGTTCAAGTTGCCCTGATACCGGTAGGCATTGCCCAGCGCATGATAGGCAGCCGCCATACTCAGAAAATCGGTAGGAGCGATCAGGCCCAACGCCTGGTTGGCCCATTCCACGGCCTGCTCCGGACGGCCGTAAAGGGAAGCATAAATAGCCTGTATCGCTAACATTTCCCCTTGCAGCGCCGGTTCAGGAACGTCAGGGGAAAATTGGGCGGCAATGTTGGCAAAAATTTGTTGGAGTTCGTCACCATTACTCTCATAGACTCTGGCCCAGGCTGGAATCAGATGCAGGCGCGGCGTCTGGTAAGCGGGCGGCAGAGCATCAAACCATTTTTGCAGCGATACCAACAGACCATTTGCCAGAAAGGTTTTGTAGGTCTGGCTGAGAAGTGTGGCCATCAATTCGTAATCTTGAGCGGCCTGGGCATGACGAATGGCCTCCGGCGCAAATTGTTGGCTGGCATACCAGCAGGCAGCACGGCGATGACATTCTTGTTGGGTGGCAGCGTCCAGATTGGCGCGCAGCATTTCGGCAAACAAGGGATGATAACGATACCATTCACCCCGTTCATCCAGAGGATTGATAAAGAGGTCATTGGCTGCCAATTGATCCAGAAGATGGGCAGCCGTGGGGTAGCCGGTAACGGCCGTACACAAAGGCGCACAAAATTCCGTGAGCACGGCCGTTAGCTGCAAAAATTGACGCACATCTTCCGGCTGGTGACGCAGCACTTCTTCCATCAGATAAGCAAATACGTGCTGCCGGGCGCCGGCAAATGTCTGCGCCAGCCGGGTGGCGTCGGTCAGCTTGCGCTGGCGCAAGGAGAGCGCCGCCAATTGTAGCCCGGCGACCCAACCTTCCGTTTGTTCTGCCAGTAGTTCTGCAATTTCCGTGGGGATGTCTAGCGCTGTCTTTTGCGCCAGGAAGGTGATGACTTCCGGTAACGTCAGACGCAGATCGGCGGCGCGTAGCTCCATCAGCCGTCCTTCCACGCGCAAACGCGCCAGCGACAGAGGCGGGTCGGCGCGGGTGAGCAGCAACAGATGAAGCTGCGCCGGCTGGTTTTGCAACAGGTAATTGAGGCTCTGGTGAATGACGGCGTTGTGAATCCAATGAAAGTCATCCAGAACGAGGATAAGCATAGTATCTGGGGGAATGAAGGTGATAATGTCATTAATGAGCAGAGTGACGGCCGTTTCCAAAGATACTCTGGCCGGGGCGGACAACACGGCCTGGGAACGCGCCCCCAAACGGGCATCCACCGCCTGCAAAGCCGCTACCAGATACCGCCAGAAGAGGATGGGGTCATTATCTTGTTCATCCAGAGTCAGCCAGGCCGCCGGGTTGTTCTGCTGCCTGATCCAGTCTACAGCCAGTGTCGTTTTGCCAAAACCGGCCGGCGCGGACAACAATGTCAGGTAGCCGTTTGGTTGCAGACTCAACCGGTCAATAAGACGAGAGCGAGAGAGTAAAGTAGGAATAGAAACGGGCAGCCGCAACTTTGTGTGCAACAATGGACTTTCCGTTCCGGGCATTTCTGGCCTGGCAGGTGGAAGCGGGAACGGCCGTTCCTGATGGGGGTCATTCACTGTCATTCTTCCTTCTTGAAAACCCTATCTGACCAGCTTACATGGTAGTGAAGAGCAAACAAGAAGCGAAAGTGACAAATGTAACGGTTAGGACATGATGCAAGATACCTGCTGGGTCAATGTGGAAGCGCAACCCCCTGGATCAGCGCCACCTATGTCATTTGTCGTCTGGCCAGGTCGGCAAATACTCCGTCGGACTTAATGAGTTCGTCGTAGGTACCTTGTTGGGCGACACGGCCGTCTTGCAGCACATAAATACGGTCAGCGTTCATAATGGTGCTCAACCGGTGGGCGATCACAATGCGCGTGGCCTGCAAATTGTCCAGACTCTCGCTGACAACCGCCTGGGTGCGGTTGTCCAATGCGCTGGTGGCTTCATCGAAGAAGAGGATGCGCGGCCTGTTCACCAGCGCGCGGGCAATTAACAGCCGCTGCCGCTGCCCACCAGACAACGTCCCGCCGCCATCACCAATCACTGTGTGCATCCCCATGGGCATCGCCTCGATGTCCCCGGCCAGCCCGGCCATACGCGCCGCCGCCCAGGCATCATCCAGCGTCAGCGTAGACGCGCCCACAATGTTGGTAAAGATGTCCCCGGCCATGATTTTGCCATTTTGCAACACAACCCCCGTCTGTCGCCGCACCTCACGCACATCCAGCTTGCTCATATCCTGCCCGTCGTAATAAATACTGCCCGTTTCCGGTGCTTCAAAGCCGATGAGCAGGCGGAACAAAGTAGATTTGCCCGACCCGGATGGGCCTACCAGGGCCACAAACTCCCCCGGATTCACCCTCAGCGAGACATCGTGCAAAATGAGCGGGCCGTCGGCGCGGTAACGAAAGGTAACATGGCTGACCTCAATCTGTCCGGTCAATTCACCTGGGTACTCCTTCAATTCATCAATCTCTGGCGGTGTTTGCAAGATGGGGCGGGCACGCTCAAAGACGGGCACAATGTTTAACGAGCGCACCAGGGTGGCGCTCAGCGCCAGCGTGGCCACAAAAAACTGGGCAAAGGCGGCATTGAAGGCCAGGAAGTCACCGGTGGACAAGGTGCTGCTGTCCATCATCGCCACCACCGCAAAGATGATCATGGCTGCCAGAATGGTAAACCCGACGTTAAACACCATCAGGTTATTTGCCAGATTGCGCGATTTATAGACCGTTTCTTTGAGCAGGCTAAATTCTTTGGCCCAATTGGCAAAAGCACGCCCTTCGGCCCCGGCGGTACGGAACTTGGTAATGCCGGTTAGGGCTTGCAAAACGGTGCCTGATATATCACCCTGTATATCTGTGAGGATGCGCTGATACTTAACTTGTTTATAGCCGGTAATGATGGTCACGGCTACCGCTGTGAATACGAGCAAGGTAGCCACCAGCGCCAGTTCCCGGCTATAGTAAAAGAGTAAAAAGAAGCTAAACAGGGAAAAGACGCCGGACAGTAAAGCATAGATAACCGGGCCGGAAAGTGTTTGTTGGATGATGTTGATGCCCATGGCCCGGTTGCCCAGGTCGCCGGCCGAATAGTCCCGGAAGAAGGAGGCGGGTAAAGTGATCAGGCGGCTCCAAACGGCCGCTTGCAAATCGCTGCCCATTTTCCCTTGCAGCCGCAACACGGCAATGTTTTGCGTAATCTGGAACAGGGCGATGACCAGAGCGATAATGAACATGACCAGACCTAGCTGCCAGAGCTGGCTTTGGGCGGCATTGGGGATGATGGTGTTAAACATCAGGCCGGTGGCTACGGGGATGATGAGGCTCAATAAACTGACCGCTATGCCCGCCAGAAGGATCGTCTGTAATTCACGCCGACGGCCGTGCAAACCAAATTTGATCATCTGCCAGGCGGTAATGGCCCGGCTGGCAAACGGCCGATAAAACATGATGGCAAAGGGGGCCAGTTTTTCGGCCACCGCCTCATTGACCACCGTTTTGCTGCCCGTCAGGGGATCATGCACCAGATAGGAACTGGCTGTGCGCGGCAAGATGGCCACCGGCTGCCCACCTTCCTCCCAATAGCCCAAAAACGGCCCACCATCCAACTGCCACCAACGCCCTTTTAGCACCACCCGGCGATATTGAAACCGGGAAGCTCTGGCAATATCCGGTAACGGGTCGGCATTGACGGCCGTCCCTCGCGGCGTCGGTGGTTCAGCCAACACAATACCCAACCGCTCCGCCACCAACTGACACGCCTGCCACAATGGTTTCTGCTCGCCGCCGACAAAGGGGCGCTGGTCAGGCGATGCCAGCGGCGCGGCCAGGCTGGCCAGCGCCGAATGTACGGTTTCCTGGTTAGACGTTACCCGTTCTTGCAGCCGCCGCTGGTCTTGTTGGCTGGCATATTGGGCCGTCTGCCAGAGGTGCTGCAAGAGCATCCGGTGAAAGTCGGCCAGGGAGGCCCAGGTGGGATCGTGGGTGAGGAACACGGCCGTGTCCTGTGCCCGTAGGCGCGAATCCTCCACCGTCTCAATCCAGGTATGCGCCGAAAGAGGAGTATACCCCTGCCCGTTGACAGAAAACTGGGGCTGGCCCATGAAGTGGGACTTACCCTGCAAATGTTCCACCCAGAGGATGCCCCGTCGGGCGCTGGCGTGTGATTGGCGGGTAACGGCCGTTTCCCGTCCCGCTTCCAGATTCAAACAATCTTTAGGCGGCAATGTGGCCGACAGACAATGGGATAACTGCATGACCCACTGCTCTAATAAGGACACAACAGGGCAGCCAAACTCCTCGTCCTGGCTCAATGCTTGCAAACGGGCAGCGGGCAGTTTCAGTAAACGAGTCTCTTTGTTGCCCACCGCCAGCAGCCCCACCTGCCCACCCGCCGAGGCAAAATCCAG
>CAYXUZ010000040.1:0-38415 GCA_964467705.1 uncultured Ardenticatenaceae bacterium
AGCGGCTGAGTAAGATGCCCGCCGGCATATCGCCAATGATCGTCCCCAGACCACGACTACCCAGGACGAGCCCAATCAGGCCATAAGAAGCGCCAAAGGATGCGGCATAGAGCGGCAGAATCGGGGTGAGCATTCCACTGCCGACGGCGAGCAAGAGTGTGGGCGCATAGACCGGGAGAACAATCGGATTACGAGTTAAGAGTGCTTTCATGGCATCCATTCGGCAATGATGGACGGGGTGCCGGGCGTGGGGCGCGGCAACATTAACCCTGGCGAGAGTTTTGTGTATGAGTTCGGGGCACGGCCGTTTGGCTGCCACCTCTACCACTGCCACTCCCTGCCCCTCAAACGGCACATTCACAAAGGGCTGTACGGCGCGTTTATCATTGACCCTGACCCGGCAAAATACAGCGGCGAAGAGCAGGAGATTGCCAAAACCCGCCACCGCGATTACCCCGAAAACGAAGGGGTCAATGAAATGGTGATGGTGATGAACGCCTTTGATACCAACTTTGACGGCGAGAATGAGGTGTATGCGGCCAACTCCATCGCCTTTGGCTACGGCATGGACAGACCCATTCCCATCCGGCGCGATCAGTTGCAGCGCCTCTATCTGGTGAATGTGACCGAGTTTGACCCCATCAATTCGCTGCACCTCCACGCCAACTTTTTTGATTATTACGATCATGGCACCACGCTGAAGCCAACTTTAAAGACGGTGGACACGATTATGCAATGCCAGGCACAGCGGGGCATTTTGGAATTCTCGTTCGCCGATTTTGAGCCGGGATTGTATATGTTTCATGCGCACCAGACTGAGTTCACCGAACTCGGCTGGATGGGCATGTTTGAGGTATTGGAGTAAACGGCCATGGAACAATCAATGAATTCAAGGATGAGTAAAGTGCCCAAGTGGGTGTTGGCCGTGTTTCCTCTGGCGATCTTGATCGGATTGGTGTGGCTGTTTCTGGCGTTGAATCCGCTGTCATTTTTTACGGGGGCATTCCCGCCATTGGAGGAGTTGACCATTCAGCGGGTGACGTTTCCAGAGAACGGCCGTATCCAACTCAACGTCATCAACGGCGGCCCCGACCCCGTGACCATTGCCCAGGTGTTGGTGGATGACGCCTACTGGCTGCATGAGATCACGCCCGGCAATACGCTGTCCCGGCTGGAACAGGCCACCATTACCCTCAACTACCCCTGGGTAGATGGCGAACCGCTGCCCATTGTCCTGGTCACATCTACCGGCCTGACGTTTGAAACAGAAGTGGAAGTGGCCGTGTTATCGCCGCAAACGGGCTGGGAAACGTTTGTGGCCTATGGGCTGCTGGGCATCTATGTGGGCGTTATTCCGGTGGCGCTGGGCATGATGTGGTACCCTTTTATGCGCCGGGTAAACCAGAAGTGGGTGAACGCTTTCCTGGCGCTGACCATCGGGCTGCTGGTTTTCTTGTTTGTGGATACGGTGCTGGAAGCGGTGGAAATTTCGGCCGAACTGCCCGGCGTTTTTCAAGGGCTGCCGGTGATTATTTTTGGGATTTTGTTCAGCCTGGGCATCTTATTGGCGGTCAGTCAGCGGCGGGGTGGCTCGCCAACGGCCGTCGCCGCCTTCATCGCTCTGGGTATTGGCCTGCACAATCTGGGGGAAGGGCTGGCGATTGGCGCGGCGTTTGCTACCGGGTCGGCCGCGCTTGGCTCCTTCCTGGTCATCGGCTTTACACTGCACAACATCACCGAAGGGGTGGGTATTGCCGCCCCGCTGACAAAGGAAAAACCGCGTTTGCGTACCTTTGTGCTGCTGGCAATTCTGGCCGGGGCGCCGGCCATGTTGGGCACGTGGATGGGCGGCTTTGCCTTCAACCCATTCCTGGCAGTGCTGTTCCTGAGCCTGGGCGCAGGCGCTATTTTGCAAGTAATCTGGGAGGTGGGGAAGCTGTTGGTGAAAGATGCGCAACGAAGGGGGGAGACGGCCGTCTCCTGGCTCAACTTTGCCGGTTTAGCCGCCGGTGTCCTCGTCATGTATGTGACGGCATTTCTGGTTAAATTTTGAGTTAAGGGCGGAGAGATTGAGTTGCAACCAGCTTTGGGAATTCAAGGGGTTAACAGTCAGTGATACGTGATCAGAGAGAATTCACGCATTATGGGCTGTCAATTCACTGAATTCCCAAAGAGGCAGGTTGGTTGGTTCCCATACGGCCGTGTTACCGCACAACCACCCCATTCCTGGCGTAATCCACCAGCAGCGATTGGCCTGATTGCCATTCTTCCGGTGTAAAGGCTGACGCTTCAATGGGGGCAAAGAGTTTATAAATGGCCTCGCTTAAAATATCAATGCGTTCCCAGTAGCTTTTGTTAGCAAAGCTGGATGAAATGACAATAAGGTCAATGTCGCTATCCTCACGGGCGGTATCCGTTGCCTGAGAACCGTACAGGATCATTTCTTCAACCTGAACATTGGCCGATTCTAAAACTTTCTTGAATTGCCTGACTGTTTTTATAGTTGTGTCTTGACCCATTGCAGCACCTCTTTGCTTTTTGTCATCAGTTCCCACGTAATTTTGGCTGTGTAGTCTGCTTGAATTTTTGCCAGATCGTCTGGATAGCGCGTGGCTACACTGGCCGTGTTCAATCTGGTAATAAATTTCTCCAATTCCGGCGACGGCCGTCTGCCAATCTGCGTCAGCAAATAAAGCAAGTTATGAGTTTTGGGCGGGACCTGGTTGTGAACATGAAAATAAAGGCCTTTCAGCGCCTTTTCAATGGACAGGTGGCACATGAAAACGGCATAGAAGTAACGGCCGTTGTTAAACATCACCTCGGCCGTATCCATGTCATACTCAGCCTGCCTTAACCACTCTGCCGATTTATCACCCATTCATCACCAAACAACCCTTCCGCACACCACATACTGCCCCAGTAGGACATTCTGATAAGGCTCTCCACTCGCTATCTCTGTCAACCGTTTCGACATCATGCCCTGAGGCTATCAGTCAGGTTCCAAACTACAATCTTCAGAAAGTTCTTCCAAAAACTCCGGCTTTAGATATTTTACAAATGCAGATGCAGCTTGTAACCGGTCTTTCAAAGTAGCAAATGAAATGAAGCGACATACTTCAACAAGTGGTGGAGATAACCTGGAAAAGGTGGGACGATTTACTTCAATAAATACTTTTTCTCGTCGTTCATCGGGGGCCACCAGATAAAGTGGGATGTTTAAGTTAGGTTGCATGGCAATCAAGTCAGACATCCGTAGCAGTCCAGAGTAAATGGAAGTGGTACTTTCGACCTCGAACGCAGCAACGATTGCTTTTCCCTTTAACCAAAGCACATCAATAAACTCAATGGTGCGGGTGGTCGCTTCATCAAATTGCAAAGGCAGATCGTCTTTTAGGCGAAAGGTTTCCGAAAAACGTTTCCCTTTCACTTCCCGGTTGCGATCATTCCGCGCTACCCAAACATCAAAGCCCATATCGCTACCTAACTTCAACAACAAGTATTGAACTTCTGTGTGAGCTGTCGGTTCATCAGGAATTTGTGGCTGAATCGCTGGTTTTATAGGATCTTCCTCATCGTTTCTTTCAGGGACGGTAACAATACCGATCTTTGTCTGCAACGCACGAGGTCTACGTTCAAGTTTGCGGGGGTCAACCGGCCTCTCGATGGGGTTGTTCTGTGCCTCTAGCAAGGCTTCCCAAATGACTTCACCATCAGATGATTTCCATTTGACTGGCGAACCACGTAAACTGCCCGTCCATGCTTGTGGGCTTTTCAAGTCCTCGAAAATGCTCAATTTCCCTCGCAGATCCTGAATAGGCACGGCCGTTTCTGGTGTGAGCATGATTATCGGCTTAACTTCTAACCGACATGGAAAATCCGCCATACTCCAAATTGGTGCATTATCTTTGTACGGCTCAGAGGTAACCTCCAAAATGCCGATAAATCGTGAAACGCCCGTAAGATAACAAATTAAGTAATCTCCAGGCTTAATTCGTTTGGCTATACTCCAGCGACCTTCGCGAAAACCAGAAATCTTACTTCCAGCAGCTATAAATTCTTGCCAGGTTGTTCCAGTGAATAAGTCTAGCCAAAAGGTACGTTGATTCATGGTCTTTTTTACAAGCCTATTATTGTGTTATCGTGTTTAGATCACCCAGAAGAAGTGAAATGTCAAATTTGCCGATGAAAGAGAGGATACAGGAGCGGAAAGAGAGCGTCAAGAATGGCGGGAAGACATGCGATTTTCCAAAAAATCGAATGTCTGTGGTGTAGCGGTTGTAGATTGGTTCAATCTTGGAGATTGAACCAATCTGCCCAAGATGGGCTTTTTGCCTACAGCCAGCGGGGGCATGACGGCCGTGCTGTTGACTCAAGCAGGCTTCTTCCAGGCACGCCCGAATTTGAATCAGGACATCACGCATACGCCAAACTTTGGCGGACGCTGATGCGGGTGGCGGCGCGGGCGGGCAGGAGGGCGGCCACGGCCGAGACGACCAGAATGACGACCAGCCAGATAAACACGGCCGTGACATGAAACGAAAAATCGAGGTTTGTGCCCGTCATCGCCTGGCCCAGGGCGTTGGCTAAGGGGCGGCTGAAGACCAGTGCCAGCGGAATGGCCAGACACCAGCTAAACAGCCCTTGCAGCACCCCCTCCATCACAAACAGCAGCATAATGGTGGGCGAGGATGCACCGATAGCGCGGAGGACGCCAATTTCGCGGGTGCGCTCCACTACGCTGATGCTGAGTGCGCCCATCAGCCCAATGCCGCCCACCAGCGCCATCAATGCCGCCAGACTGAGCAGGATGGTGACGACGCTGGCGAACTGGGTGTCAATTTCGGCGCGTTCGTCCAGTTTCACGGCCGTCGTGAACAACGCCACGTCCATGTGCTGTGCCTCAAACTGGTTTTTCAATTGTTCGGTCACGGCCGTGACCGCCGCTGCCGAATGATCACGGGTTTGCAGGTAAAGAGCCGTGCCCCGGTTGGCCTGTTTGGTCACACTGACAACGGCGTCCAGTGGAGCGTAAATTGGCTCGGTGGTGAAGTCTGCGCCGGAGATGATGCGGTACGTGCCAATTACCTGCCACTCCGCGTCACCCATCAGGCCCAAATCCAGGCGGATCACGTCGCCGACGGCGATGCCGTTTTTCTCGGCGGAGTCAGCGTTGATGACAATGACACGACCATCACCTGGCTGTAACCAACGGCCGTCCACGATGAGCGGGCGGCGCATTTCGCTCTCCGGCGGCAGGCCGGTCAGTTGTGCCCCCAGCCCGGCCGAATCGCGCAGTTGTTCGCCCTCGCGCAGGATGGTGGCGCTGTGGGTGTACCACATTTCGGCGACCGTTACCTCTGGCAAGGCCAGCGCCATGTTCAGCACCCGTTCGCTGCGCTGGTCACGCACAAAGCCGATGCGGGCGTCGTAGCCGCGCCGCGCCATTTCGTTGTCCAGCGTGTGATAGGTGGAGGAGACGAGCGTCATCACCACCAGGAACATGACCCCAGCGATGACCAATACGAGCTGCGTTAGCGCCAGCCGCCCTTTGCGGCGGAACATGTTGCCCAGCGCGGCGGCATAGACGGAGGAGAGAAAACGGGCGCTGAGGCGGTCAATGAAACGGTCAAACCGGCTGCTGCCAAAGTCGCCGCCCAGACCGTAGGTGGCGATTGCTTCGCGCACGGTCAGGTTGGCGCCTTTGAGGACGGGCCAGAGAGCGGCGAGAATGGGCACGGCCGTAGCCGCCGCCACCTGCCATAGTACCGCTTGAGGCGAAAATTGGAAGGTATCAAAATTTACGTTGAACAGGTTGAGGAACCAGCGGCTGCTGGCAAAGGCGGCCAATGCACCCAACGGCAGCGCCAGCCCCAACGCCAGCAGACTGAGCAGCAGCACCCCGGCCAGATAGGTTTGGGTGATGATGCCGCTGCTGCCGCCGATGGCTTTGATGACGCCAATCTGGTCGGTTTGTTGGGTGATGACGGCCGTAAACGTATTCACCACCAGCACCACGCTGAGAAAGAGCGAGACCACCGCCATCACGCGCAGCACAATCATCAGCCCATCCACAAAGTCACGCCCCCAGTGGCGGTCTGGCTCCTGGTAAATGGTGATGGCCACGTTGTAGCCCTGTTTGCTGAGATGCTCGCGGATTTCCCCGGCGATGTGTTCGGCGTGGGCGCGGCTGTATGGCTCTATCTGCACCAGCAGGCTGGCATAACCACCTTCGGGGATGCCCAGTTTGGCCAGACCGGCGGCGTCGGCGAAGAAGTGGGCTTCGCCGCCGAAGGTGGGGGGCTGGACGAAGGGGTGGCGGATACGGCCGTTAATCGTAAATGTACGGTCGGTGCCATCCATCTCAATGATGATCTGGTCGCCGATGTCCAGGTGGTAGGATTGGGTGGTCAGCCGTTCCACGCCAATTTGTTGTTCGGCCGGCCAGTCACCGGCTTGCAGCGTCACCAGGTCAAATTGCTGCTCGGTGAAGTCGCGGCGGCTGGTGACGGCCCCGTCTTGCCATTCGCCGTCGGGGTGGGTTTTGTAGCGGATGTTGATGCGGTTGGCCGGTTCCACACCCACAACGCCGGGGATGCTGGTGAGGGTTTCGGCCGTTTCTTCGTCAATGAGAGTGTTGAGGAAAACGTTGATGTGGGCGGGATTGGTAGCCTGGTGGGCGTTGTCCATGCCGCCGAGCAGGTGGTCTACCATGCCAAAGATGGCACCGATGGCAAAGACGCCGCTGGCGATGCTCAAAATCACCAGCAGGGTACGCGCCTTGTGGTGCCATAAATCGTGCCAGACTTTGTGCCAGATGACGTCCATTTTGAAGAACGTAATCCGTAATTCGTCATCCGTGAACCGTTGTCGGATTACGGATTACGGGTCACGGGTCACGGGTTACGAACTACGGGTACACGGCCGTTCGCCGCTCCTTTCACCAGCCATTCATCGCGGATGATACGGCCGTTTTTGACTTCGAGCAGGCGGCGGGCCTGGCGGGCCAGTTCTTCGTTGTGTGTAACCATGACCAGCGTTTTGCCCTGGTCGGTGAGGTGGCTGAACAGGTCGAAGACTTCGTTGGCGGTGCGGGCATCCAGGTTGCCGGTGGGTTCGTCGGCGACGATGAGCGGCGGGTCGTTGGCCAGGGCGCGGGCGATGGCGGCCCGCTGCTGCTGCCCGCCGGAGACGGCGTTGGGTAATTTGTATGCCTGGTCGGCCAGCCCGACGAGATCGAGCAGGTGCAGGGCGCGTTCTTTGCGCTCTTTGCGCGGCAGTTTTTTGAGGAAGTCCATGGGCAGGATGATGTTTTGCAGCAAATTCAGGGCAGGCAGGAGTTGGAAGAATTGAAAAACGATGCCCATTTCTGCGCCGCGCCAGAGGGCCAGGTCGTTTTCGCTCATGGGGCGCAGGCTACGACCGTTGACAATGACATCGCCGCTGGTGGGGTGGTCTATGCCGGTGATCATATTGAGCAGCGTAGATTTGCCGTTGCCGGATTCGCCGACGATAGCCACAAATTCGCCGCGCCCGATGGACAGCGACACCTCGCGCAGCACGGTAATTTCCCCCTCGCCGACGGGAAAGGTTTTGGTGACGTGGTTGACCTGGATGATTTCGTTCATGGTGTGCTCAAGACCCTAAGGGTTTCCAAAACCCTTAGGGTCTTCGTCTGAATTTAGCAACGTTGGCAGGGGGAAGCAATAAGACATCCGATTTCTTAAAGAAACCGGATGTCTGCGTGGGGAATTCAGGAGGTGAATTGGGCCAGGAGGTCGGCGGCGAAGGTGATTTGATAGACGGCCGTGACCCTTGACGACATCACCTTGCCCCCAGGCAATTCCTCCCTTCTCCGGTATCCTGGCCCTACCGCTTCATAACAGTGGCAAACAACAGGCAGCTTGCGGTAAACTTGCAGCTATTGAAAGTTCAGCAGTGGATGTGATTATGACGATTCGTTGTGTAATGAGTCGGCATACTAAATAGTTGGGCGCACCCTTGCATAAAATTGTCGCAAAAGGTATTTAGTGTATGGAATAGATTTTCGTGAATTCTGCGTTGGCTATTTTGTCCTTCGACAGATAAATGACATTTTTACAATGGCAGGTATAAAGACGGGCAGAATTCCATCAGACAGAATAATAAGTGGTCAGCGGCGCACTTTGGTAGAGGAGTATTACGCGACATTAAACTGGCATCGCCAAGATGACGCAAATAAATTTCTCAAGGTGTTAGGCTTTGCAATGGCACAGCAGTATTCAACAAGTGACGCCAGAGAAACATTAAAAACGTTATGTGAAAGAGAAGGTTTGTTGGTAGATGGTATTCAGGTTTATTTCAAAACCGATAAGCCAAAAATTAACAAATATCCTGCCGTAAGCGAGTCTGTGCTGGCTCAATTAAAAGAAAACTTATTGTTACTTGATAAACTTGAACCCCATAATCGTGGTTTCGAGTTTGAAAAATTTCTAAAGGATTTATTTGAATCACATCAATTAGCACCAAGAAGTTCTTTTAGATTAACAGGGGAACAAATTGATGGGAGTTTTGAGCTTAACAGTGATGTGTACCTGGTAGAGGCCAAATGGCATACGAAACAAACCGCCCAACTCGATTTACTTGCTTTCAGAGAAAAAGTAGAAAGCAAATCAGCGTGGTCACGCGGTTTGTTTGTCAGCAATAGTGGATTTACAGATGATGGACTTACCGCTTTTGCACGTGGGCGTGCAACAAACATTATCGGAATGACCGGTCAAGACTTATTTTTTATCCTATCGGGTGAAATATCTCTGATTGACACAATCACTCAAAAAGCACGTAGAGCGGCTGAAACGGGCGAATTTTATGTTGCTGTGTTCGATTTATTACGCGGTTAACTACAAACGCGCCCAACGTCTTTTGCACAGAACAAATGTGGCGTTGCCACACTGAAGGGATTCAGTCCCCAAACCACTCTGCCCTTTGGCATTTTCCCGCCAAATCCCGCACTTGCCGGTAAAATCTGCCGTTAGACGAGTCATTTATGGGGGCCACGGCCGTACCCCTCCCCTCCCTCTCTCTCCTCCCCCAAAAAACACAAACAAATCATCAGCAATTCTCAATTTGGCCTGATTGCCTATGAATCATTTATAGGATGGTCGAGATTCAAGGAGCAAATTGGGCCAGGAGGTCGGCGGAGAAGGTGGCTTGATAGACGGCCGTGACCCTTGACGATATCACCTTACTGAAATAGATGTGGTGTACCCGATAGCGTTGGGGGTACGGCCGTGTGCAATTTGGCTAATGCAAGGATGGGGTAAGGGATTGGACTCTTTCCAGCAGCCAGAGATTTACCAGTGTTTCTGTGCTAATGCCTCGTTCTGCTGCCGCTTTTTCAAGCACCGTCAACAATTGCGCCTCAATACGAACCGTGTCTTGAATGTCAAACTGCACATCCGGCTGTTCAGGATCATCGAACTCAGTAAAGTCATGTTCATCCCAAAATGCACCTATAGCCAGATAGCTATCAGCCTGGGACAGCGAACTCTTATTTTCTGCCATATTGTCTTTTCTCTTTTTCGGTCATATCTCGACCACTAATGATAACGGCCGTATGCGTGTCCGGCTTATAAACAAAGAAAACGATCAAATATCTGCCACCAAATGTTCGGCCCAAAGCAGTGTAAACATCCTCCCCAGGTTGATACCCTTTTTCCGCGAAACGAATACGAGGATTATTCAACAACGTTTGTCTTGCTTCATCCACAATGACCTGATGTTTGCTCACCAGTTTGTCCTGAATTTGTTGGGGGATGATGATTTTATCTATCCTCATGAGAGAGCATTATAGCAGAAAGGGGGAACAACCATCACGGCCGTAAAGCAACAAGACATCCGATTTCTTGGAGAAATCGGATGTCTACGTGGGGGTGAATTGGGCCAGGAGGTCGGGGGAGAAGGTGGCTTGATACACGGCCGTGACCGGCCCCGTCAATCGCACACCCTCTGCCAGCACTTCTACTGATAAATTGCCGCCCGCCATTTGTACGGTCAGTTGGCGGGCCGGGCAGCGCCCGGTGAGGACGGCGGCGGCAGCGGCGGCGCTGGCGGAGGTGCCGGAGGCCAGTGTGTAACCCGCGCCGCGTTCCCATATTTCAATCTGGATGGTGTGGTCGTCTAGCACGTTGACCAACTGCACATTGGTGCGGTTGGGGAATGGGGGCGCGGTTTCAATGAGCGGCCCCCAGGTGTGGACACGGCTCAATTCAGGGGTGAAGATGATGCAGTGGGGGTTGCCGATGGTCACGGCCGTAGCCAGCACCGTCTCCTCGCCCACGTTTAACGGTTGGTCGGCAAACAGCAGGTGCAGCCCGCCCATTTCCAGCGTAATCAGACCGGTGTTCGCGTCTATGTGCGTGAGAATGGTGTCCCTGCCCATGCCCATCACAAAGTCTGGACTGTTTACATAGCCCGCATCCCACAGGTAGCGAGCGAAAATACGCAGCCCGTTGCCGCTGCGTTCTGCCTCACTGCCATCCGGGTTGAAAAAGCGCATGGTAAACGGGGCATCATGCAACGGCCCATAACAAATGCCATCCGCCCCCACCCCAAAGTGCCGGTCACAAATCAGGCGGATGTTCTCCGGCGTCATGGCCACCGGGCAATGCGCCGGGTCAATCACAATCATGTCGTTGCCCAGGGCGGTGTATTTAATAAAAGAGGTGTCAGGTGTCATGTGTCGGGTGTCAGGCGTCAGGCGATCTTGATACTTGACACCTGACACTTGACACTAAAGAAACTCTCTTTTCAACAGCGCAAACAAATGTAAATCGTGGTAGGCGTTTTGCCAGAAGCCGTATTGGCGGAGCAGCCCTTCTTCCTGGAAGCCGAGTTTATGCAGCAGGCGCATGGAGGGGTCGTTGCCGGTCATTACGTAGGCTTCCACGCGGTTCAATTGCATCTGGGTGAAGCCGAAGGTGAGCACGGCCGTTAAAACCTCTGCCATGATCCCCTGCCGCCATTCACTTTGCGCCAGTTCATAACCCACCGCGGCGCAATGAAAATGGCGTTTCCACTCCGCAAAACCACACGTGCCCAAAAGCAAATCATCGTCACGGCGGGTGATGGCCCAACGAATGGTGCGCTTTTCGGCAAAACGCTGCTGCATCCGGGTGGCTAATGCTTCCGCCTGCGCCAACTCCGTAAAAGTAGGCTGGTCATAGTAGCGGGTCACTTCCGGGTTGCTGAAGATGGCAAAGAGGGCGGGGGCGTCAGACGGCCGTACCTGCCTTAATACCAGCCGCGCCGTCGTCAGCACCGGAAATTCGTCAAAAAGAGCATCCAGGTCGGGTGTCATGTGTTGGGTGTCATGTGTCGGGTGTCATGTGATACGTGACACATGACACATGACACGTGATACTTTCCCTCTCACTCAATGCCCAACGAAAACATCCCTTCCAAATCATGTTTGGAGAAAACGCGGAAGGCGATGAGCGTTTCCGAGCGAATGATGCCGGGAACTTCCAGCATCCGCTCCGTCACCACTTCCGCCATTTTGTCATTGTCGCGCACACGCACAATAGCCACCAGATCAAAGCGCCCGGCGACGGAAAAGACTTCGCTGACACCATCAATCCCGGCAATGGCCTGGGCCACCTGGTTAATTTGGGGTGGGTCTACATTGAGCAAAACAACCGTGCTTACCATGCTGCATCTCCTTATTTGTGACTGTGGTGCATACAATATCGCTAAGTGTGTGTGTTGGCAAACGGCCGTGAACCCCAAAACCTTCCCGCTCCACCTGCGTAAACATTGTTTAACTACTATTGGATTTTGCCGGTATAATCCGGCCTATAAGACTTACTGAAAGGAGGTAAGCCATGGGTATTTTTGAAATCCTCACCCCACTCTTCTGTATTGTGGTAGTAGGGCTGATCGTATTGGCCGCTTTATCCATTCGGGTTGTGCCCGAATATGAACGCGGTGTAGTCTTTCGGCTCGGCCGTTTGGTCGGCGCCAAAGGGCCTGGCCTTTTCTTTCTCTTCCCGCTCGTGGAAAAAATGATCAAGATTGACACCCGCACCGTCACAATGGACGTGCCTGCGCAGGAAGTTATCACGCGGGATAACGTGACGGTGAAGGTCAACGCTGTGGTCTACTTCCGGGTAACAAGTCCGACGATGGCGGTGGTGCAGGTGGAAGATTACCGCCGCGCCACCTGGCAAATTGCCCAGACCAGCCTGCGTAACGTCATCGGCCAATCTATGATGGACCAACTGCTGCAAGACCGGGAACAAATCAACGAAACATTGCAGCACATCATTGACGAAGCGACCGAACCCTGGGGCGTCAAAGTGAGCATTGTGGAAATCAAGGACGTGGAACTGAACCAGAGCATGGTGCGGGCCATGGCGCGGCAGGCAGAAGCGGAACGGGATCGCCGCGCCAAGATCATCAGCGCCGAAGGTGACTTCCAGGCGTCACAGAAGCTCTCAGAAGCGGCCGAAATTATGGGACGTGAACCAGGGGCGATGACGCTGCGTTATTTGCAAACGCTGACGGAAATTGGCGTGGAACACAATACGACGATTGTTTTCCCGATTCCCATTGACCTGATTTCGGAGTTTATGCAGGCATGGGACAGACCAAAATCTGACAAACCAAAATCCAATGAATAGTTAATTGGGCAAATCGGTTGTTTGTGGGCCGATTTGCCCTTTTCCATTGCCCCCTTGCGCCGCCATACGTTTTTTCTCCTTTTGATTTTATCTCTACCCTCTCTTGCCTGTGCGCTGCTGCAAGGGCCACAACAGTTGAATGTGCCCCCGCCCCCCACCCCTTTGCCGGTGATCGAAAATTTACCCGCCGATACGGTCATCAATCCGCAAAGCAACCTGATTGCGGGCGCGGACGCGGATATTTTGAACATGGTGCGGGCTGTTTCGCAGCAAAATCTGGTGGGGTATGTGCAGACGTTGGAGGGGTTCCATACACGCAATACATTTAGTGTAACAGATCAGGATGGGCGCGGGATTGGGGCGTCGCGGCGGTGGATTTTTAATGAGTTCATCCGGGTGGGCAACGGCCGTCTGCTGGTTGAAGCCGCTGAATTTCCTTACAGCAGTGGTGGCGTCACCAGCAACCAACAAAACATTATTGCCACTTTGCCCGGCACAGACCCCAACGCGGGCGTGATCGTGCTTTCGGCGCATTATGATTCCCGCACCTTTGACCCGAATGATGGTTCCAGCTATGCGCCGGGGGCCAATGACAATGGCTCTGGAATCGCTGTTTTGCTGGAAACGGCCCGGCTGATGAGCGCGCAGGAGTGGAACCAGACGGTGATTTTTGCCGCGTTTGCGGCCGAAGAGCAGGGGCGGTATGGCAGCCAGCATTTTGTAACGCAGGAATTGTTGGAGGGGACGAAGATAAATGCTGTTCTGAACTTTGATATTGTGGGCGGCCGGCCGGGTATTCCCCAATCCATCCGGGCGATTACACCAGGAGATGCTGCGTCGGCTACCCGTGAACTGGTGCGGTATATTGATATGGTGCGCAACTACTATGTGCCGCAGTTTGGCCTGGATTTGTTGAACGCCGAAGACCGGGAAGGGCGTTGGGGCGACCATATGAGCTTTTTACATGCCGGGATTCCGGCGGTGCGGCTGACCGAATCGCAAGAAGACCCCAATTTGCAGCACAACAGCGCGGATGTTTCATCCACGATGGATTTTAACTATTTGCGGCAGGTAACGCAGTTGGCGGTGGCGGTGGCGGCGACGGCGGCGGGGGCGCCGACACGGCCGTCCGCTCCCACCATTGCTGCGATGTCTGAACCGGGTGCATACCTGATTAGCTGGCTGCCAGACCCCAATGCGGCCGGGTATGCTATCTCTTTCCGGCCTGTGAATTCTGAAACCTACCCCACCTTTAGTTATGTTAATTCAGAGCAATCAGGCAATGTGGCGCTGACCAATTTGGAGACCGGTGTTTCGTATGCGGTGAGCATGGCGGCGTTGAACCGCAACGGCCGTATCAGCTTCTTTTCGCCCGAAGTGGTGATTGGATCGGAGTAAATCACACGTTACAGCGTCAGAATATCGCGCCCTTGCAGTCGGTGGAAGATTTTTTGCCAGATTTGATCCAGGTGGTCGGCGTATTGCACGTAGTCCAGGTTATCGGTTTCTATCGTTAAGACAGGGCTGAGGGAAAAGCTGTCGATCCAGCCTTCATACAATTCATTTAATTGGTGCAGGTAATCATCGCTGATAGTTTGTTCATAATCGCGGCCACGCTGAATGATGCGGCGGCGGAGGGTGGGCACGGCCGTTCGCAGATAGATAACCAGGTGTGGTGGATTCAGCAGCGTGGCCATTGTCTGGTATAAATCATAATAACAGTGCCAGTCACGGGCGCTCATGTGCCCTTGCCGGTACAGGTTACGGGCGAAAATTTCGGCGTCTTCGTAGACACTGCGGTCCTGAATAATGGAGTTGGATTGTTGTAGCAAATCGTGATGTTGCCGCAGTCGCCGCGACAGAAAAAAGACCTGTGATTGAAAACTCCAGCGGGGCATATCCTGGTAAAAGTCGGCCAGGTATGGATTTTCGGCGACCGCTTCAAATACCGGTTCCCAGCCGGTGCGTTCCGTTAGCAGACTGACGAGGGTGGATTTGCCCGCGCCGATATTTCCGGCAATGGTGATGAAATACTTTTTCATATTGCACCCTCCCTGGCAGCCGAATTTATTATGGGCAGGCCAAGTTGGTCAAGGTAGCGTCGCACGGCCGTAGCCACATCCATTTTGCCCGCCTCCACCAAAGGCCAATAGTCAGCCATCCACCGGGGAAACAGGTAAACGGCCAACTGCCATTCGTAATAGGCCAGCCAGGCCATAGCGCCAGCTTCAGCTAACAGGCCAGTGGTCTGGTAATCCTGGGCAGCCTGGGCTGTATCATAGGAGATGCGCATGATCTCGGACCGCCATTGGCTATGTTGCCATATCAATTGCGCATAGCTGGCACGGCCGTCGCCATCAGCCGGTGTGCCCACCGAACCGGCATTAACGACCAACGTTCCATTGACCTGGCGCGTAAACGGTTTATGGGTATGCGCAGTCACGAACACGGCCGGCGCGGGCGCGATTTGGGCACTAATGCGGGCATCATCTGCCTCGGCGTATATCCCATCCCGGTTGTGAGACATGGAGGCGTGGCAAATGCGTACTTCCCCGCCAGGTGTGGGCAGGCTGTGGCTGTCTGGCAAAGAAGCCAGACCGGTTACAGCACCATTTAGCTGCCGATAAGTCCAGCGAGAGACGTGGCTCACTTCAAAATGTGGCCCGGATTGGGGGTCATCGGCACGGCCGTGTGCCAATACATATTCCTCGTGATTGCCTTTGAGCGCCACCCAACCCTGGGTCGTCTGGTTTTGTATCATTTGCCAGCAGGCCAGCGAGTGAGGCCCCCGATTGACTGTATCCCCGGCAACAACAACCATATCTGGCTGCCATTGTTCAAGGTGCTCAACTGTCGCCCGCAGGGCGGGCAAGTTTCCATGAATGTCTGAAAGAACAGCTATTTTCATGGCGGGAATTGTACTCTGTTTGTTGATGAGGACTGTACGATTGGGCTACGGCCGTTTGGTTTGTGAATGTATCCGGCTATGGGCCGGAAGGGGGCATATGATGGGTGGTTACGGCCGTACCCTTTTGGTTTATAATCTGGCGCGTATGGCAAACATTCACAAGATGATGGAGGTATGCATCTGCAAACGTTAAACGGCCGTGTTATCAAAGCGATTAGCGGTTTCTTCACCGTGGAAACGGAGGCGGGCGAGATTGTGGCGCAGTTGCCGGGGCGGTTGAAGAAGGAATGGCAGGAAAGCTCCCTCGTGGCGGTGGGGGATTGGGTGAGCGTTGGCCTGAACCCAGATGGAACGGGCACGATTGAAGAGGTGGCGGAACGGAAGAGCGTGTTGTCTCGCTCACGGCCGTCGGCCCGCGACCGTGAACTGAGCAGTGATCAGGAGCAGGTATTGGTCGCCAATGTGGATCAGGTGGTGTTTGTGTTTGCAGTGAAAGACCCGTTCCCCAGCCTGCGTAAACTGGATCGTTTTCTGGTGGTGGCGGAGATGAATGCGTTGACGGCCGTGATCTGCGCCAACAAGGTAGACTTGGTAAAACCGGAAAAAGCGCACGAACTGTTTAATGTGTATGCCCAAATTGGTTACCAGGTCATTTACACCAGTGTTAAAACAGGCGCGGGCATTGACGAATTACGCCGCTGTTTGCAGGGCAAAATCTCGGTACTGGCCGGGTCATCCGGGGTGGGTAAATCGAGCTTGTTGAACGCTATCCAGCCCGGCCTGGGGCTGAAGGTGAGTGAGGTAAGTACCTATTCCGGTAAAGGGACACATACCACGCGCTTTGCCCAACTGCTGGCGCTGGATGGCGGCGGTTATGTGGCCGATACGCCGGGCATTCGTGGTCTGGCGTTGTATGACCTGGAACCGGCGGAGGTGGACGCCTATTTCCGAGAGATCGCCCCCTTTGTGGCCGACTGCCGTTTTAGCGATTGCAGCCATCACCATGAGCCGGGCTGTGCGGTGCGCACGGCCGTGCAGCGTGGCGACATCTCCCCCCAACGATACGATAGCTACTTGCGCTTGCGTGAAGAACACCAGGCGTTGGATGATGCGGCTTATTAAATCTACAGATTCCACAGACAAAAAATCTTTGCCCTTCTGATGGGCGATTGCCCACCACGATGAATGAAAATCCACAGATTACACAGATGACGCAGATTATTTTGTATCTGTGAACTCCGTGTAATCTGTGGTCTATTTTCCGAGGAGAGGAACAGAGCGAATGAGCCGACCAGTACCCCCGCAAACACGAAGCCGTTACCGGCAGCGCGCACCGCTAATGGCGTTGGCCGCGTTTGCCCTGCTGGCCGGGTTGTGGGCCGGGTTGATCCGCTTGGGCTGGCCGCTGCCGTCGCTGGCGCTGCGGTTGCCGGCCCAGCATGGCCCGTTGATGGTTTCTGGCTTTTTGGGCACGTTGATCAGCCTGGAACGGGCGGTGGCCTTAAGCCAGAATCAGAACGGCCGTCGCCGTTACTACCTGGCGCCTCTGCTGGCCGGTCTGGGGGCGGTCACACTCTTGTTTGATCTGCCTACGGCTGTGCCGCGTGGCCTTAGCACTTTGGGCGCGCTGGGGCTGGTGCTTATTTTTGTGGTTATCTACCGCTTGCAGCCAACGACCGACCATGCCGTGATGGGGGTGGGGGCATTGCTGTGGCTGGTGGGCAACGGGCTGTGGCTGGCCGGTTGGCCCGTGTTCCAGGTGTCGCCCTGGTGGGCTGGTTTTCTCGTCCTGACGATCGCCGGAGAGCGGCTGGAGTTGGGGCGGGTGCTGCTGCAAAAACGGCGGACGCGGCAGATTTTTTTGGGAGTCACGGCCGTGTTTCTGGCCGGATTGCTGCTTTCCCTGGTAGCCTTTGACGCCGGGCTGCGCCTGGCTGGACTGGGGCTGGTGGCCCTGGGCGTCTGGTTGCTGCGCTGCGACATCGCCCGCCGCACCATCCGCCAGCAAGGGCTGACCCGTTACATTGCCGCCTGTCTGCTGCCGGGGTACGTCTGGCTCATCGTCAGCGGCCTTTTCTGGCTGGTCTACGGCGGGCAGTATGTGGCCGGGCCGGTGTATGATGCGCTGCTGCATACCCTCTTTGTCGGTTTTGTCTTTTCCATGATCTTCGGCCATGCGCCCATCATTATTCCGGCGGTGGTGGGGGTGCAAATTCCCTATACGCCGATCTTTTACCTGCATTTGGGGCTGCTGCACCTGTCGCTGGTGTTGCGGGTGGTGGGGGATTTGTGGCCGTCGTTTGCCCTGCGGCGGTGGGGCGGGCTGCTGAATGAAGTGGCGATCCTGCTGTTTCTGGCGGTCACGGCCGTAGTCGCCATGCGTAGTAAACGCAAAACAGCATAAAACTCAACCAACCTGGCGTGCGGCCACCACCATCTTGCTCCTCGTCGCCGCCAGATATACCCTCAGTTGAGTTCCCAGCCTCCTGAAACAATCCTCCGTCCTGCATCACCACCTCTGCCCCCACAGGTATTGGGTGTGCGCATGGGCATACTGGCGGGCAAACTCCCGGCACTGACACTACCCCAAACCAACAAACGGCTGTTGCCCATTGCGGCTATTATGCGTTGATCGGCCGTGAATTGAACCCCTGTAAGTTAAACGACATGGCGACCTCCAATCAGGCGTAGTTAGGGTCAAAAAAATCGCAACCGTATCGCCTCCACTTTGCGCTGTTGCAAAGACAACGACAATCCGCCCGGCCACAATATCCAGGGGACATGACATACCTGGAGGCAACGCTTGATGACACGAAAATTGACGATCATTTCTATTTTGTTGGGCGGGTTGGGGCTGGCCTGGTTTGTATTTCTGGCACTGGTTGGCCGCACGCAAGCAGGCACGGGCGGTACTACCTTTCTGCCGCTCATCTTTTCCCCTTTGAATTATGACATCTTGTTAAATGGGGCCGCCTTTACGCCCCATGTGCTGGCGGCGCAAACGGGCACGGCCGTTACCTGGAAAAATGGCGAGTCTACCGCCCAATCTATCACCGCCGGTCTGGGTGCGTTCACTTCGCCCGAACTGCCGCCAGGTAACTTGTTTAACTGGGAAGCGATCAGCCCCGGCGTTTACACCTATACCACTGCTGCTGATGGCTCCATTGAAGGTGTGCTGGTCGTTTCCGAAAATGGAGCGGCCGATTGGTTTGACGGCCGTACCCCCGCCCAGGCTTATGGTGATTATTGTGCTGGCTGCCATGGGCCAGACCGGGCCGGTGGCCTTGGCCCCGCCCTGCTGCCCGGCGCACTCACCGAAAATGACGCCTTCTATTTTGATACCATCAAAAATGGCCGTCCCGGCACTTCCATGCCCGCCTGGGGAAATTTTGGGCTGCGCGACGAAGAAATCTGGCTATTGCTGGGCTTTTTGCGTACCGAACCAGAGGGCAACGTCGCCACCTGGGATATGGATGACATTCTCGCCAGCCATACCGTGCTGATTGACGAAACAACCTTACCCATCACCCCCACTCACAGCGGCAACCTGGATAACCTGATGCTAGTCACCGAACGTGAAGCGGAGCGCATTGCTGTTTTTGATGGCGACACCCACACCCTGTTGGGACGCATCCCGGCCAGCTACCGGGCGCATGGTTATGCCTTTGACCCCACCAATGATCGCTGGGTGTACAACATTGGCCGGGATGGCTGGCTGTTCAAAATGGATTTATACACCTTGCAGCCGGTACGCAAAGTGCGCGTAGGGCTGGATTCACGCGGGCTGGCAATTTCCGATGACGGTCACTATCTCATAGCCGGAAATTTTGCCCCGTACACGGCCGTCATCCTGGACGCCCACACCCTGCAACCGCTGCAATTGATTGACACCGAGGGGTATGACCCGGACGGCCGTTGGGTCAAATCCCGCGTAGCCATCACCAGCGACGTGGCCCCCAGCCTGGTCGGTCCCTACTTCATCATCGCCCTCAAAGAAGCCGGGCAGGTGTGGCGCATTGATTACAGCCAGCCCGACTTCCCCATCACCAAATTGGAAAACGTGGGGCGCATCTTGCACGATGGTTTCCTCAGCCCGGACAACAGCCGCTTTTACCTGGCCTCCCAGGAAGATGACTGGATGGCCGTTATTGATGTCGCCAACTGGACGCTCGTCACCCAGATTGCCACCGGCGACACCCCCCACCCTGGCTCCGGCGCGGTCTGGGAAGCCAACGGGCAGGAATACGGCGCTACCACCCACGCCGGTGAAGGGCTGGTGACAATCTGGAATCTGGCCGATAACCAGATTGCCGCCCAAATTGCCACCAGCGGCCCGGGCCTTTTCGTCCGTGCCCATGAGCAAAACCCCTACGTCTGGGCGGATACCATGTTCGCCGCCACGCCTAACCAGATTGTGGTGATTGACAAGGAAACATTCAGCGTGACGCATGTCATCACCGATGGCCTACAAACGCTGCATCCAGAATTGACCGACGACGGCCAGTTTGTCTACATTAGCGACTGGCAGGGAGAGGTGGTACGGGTATACAATGCCTACACCTTTGCCCTCGTGGCCGAATTGACCGGCCTGACCACCCCCACCGGCATCTTCAACACCTCCCGCCGTTACGAAATGTTGGGGCATTAAGGATTGGCGACCAAATAAGGTGAACAAAACCTGACAGGTCTTCGGAGACCTGTCAGGTTTAATAGCCAAAACATACTGAAATGCCTGAACACCGGGTACTGACCCCAGACCAGTTGAAAAACATTCCGCTGTTTGCCGGGTTAGATGTGGGTTCCTTACAAAATCTGGCCCAGTTTGCCCGGTGGCGGGAATATGAAGTGGGTGAAGTGGTGGTGCTGGAAGGGGATGCGCCTGCCGGTCTTTATTACTTGCAATCTGGCTGGTTGAAGGCGGTGAAAGTGTCGGCGGCCGGCCGGGAGCAAATCCTACGTTTTCTGGAACCTGGCGATACCTTCAATGAAATTGGCGTTTTTGCCAACCAACCCAACCCGGTGACGGTGATTGCTCTGGAAACGGCCGTCGTCTGGCTTTTGCCCCGCACGGCCTTGCACCAATTGATGCAAGAGAGACCGGCGTTTGCCCACTATCTGCTGGCACGCATGGCCGAGCGGATGCTCTACCTGGTGGCGCTGGTGAGCGATCTGTCGCTGCGACCGGTGACGGGACGGCTGGCGCGGCTGTTGCTGGCGGATGCGGTGGCTGATGTGCTGGAACGGCCGCGCTGGTATACACAGGCCGAACTGGCGGCTCGCCTGGGGACGGTGCCCGATGTGATCCAACGTGCCTTACGCGAATTGGAAAATGAAGGGTTGATACAGGTAGAAAGGCAGCACATTCGTATTCTGGATCGGACAGGGCTGACGGCCGTCGCGGCCTAGTGTTGCGCCAGGCGTGAAATGAGGAGTTCGCATCCTCAGATGCCCGACTCCTCAATCTATCAATGTGACCTTGTCAGAATACCAGGGCTAATCCGACAAAAGTCGGCGCATCAAAAATGGTGAACGGGTACACTGCGACCCAGTTCACCATTTTTTGTTGGGTTCAACCCGAAGGAGAAAAACGATGGTCATTTCCGATAATGCTTCCGGCCCGACAGTGGGCAAAGATCAGTGGATGCGGTTAGGGGCCACGGCCGTTGCTGCCAGCGTCCTTGTCGTGTTGATTGTGCAATACCTGGCCATTGCCCTCTGGCCGGAGATCGCTCTGTTTAAGCCGTTGGATAGTTACCTGCGCTCGGCAATTTTTACGGCCGTACCCGCCATCATTGCCACCGCCCTCTTCGCCTGGCTCACACGCCACCGTCCCCACCCTGAGCGCACCTTCATCAGCATTTCCGCCGTTGTGCTGCTGTTGAGCATCATCCCCGATTATCTGCTGCCGGTGGAATACAAGACCTTCCTGGCCAGCAGTGTCACCGCTTTTTTGCATGTGGTGGCTGCCCTGGTCATCGTGGGCGTACTGGTTTCTGGCTACCGGCGGCAGGTGGGCTGATATGGCGGAAAAGTTGCTGGTGCAGGGCGTCATCTCGTCGGGGACAACGGCCGTTGCCGGCGGTGAAGTGCGGCGGGGCATGTCCGTGCTGGCCGAAGATGGCGTTCCCGTTGGTGTGGTAGCGGCCGTTGTTTGCCCTGACCCCGCCCACACCGTGACGCATATTTTATTGGGGCAGACGCCGCCAACGGCCGTGTACCGCCTTATTCCCCTGGGATTACTGGCCCGGTTAGAAGGCGACTGCCTCTGGTTGCGCATCTCAGCGGCGCAAATCGCCGCGCTACCCATACACCACCCCGATGAGGAGAATCCAAGATGAATCTATACTTTTTGATGGCAGCTTTATTTATGGGCATGGCCGCGCTGGTGGCGGCCGATGCCGCTCTGACCAGTTTCACGTTGATACCCTGGTTCAACGGGCTGCGCTGGCTGCGTGTTCATTTTATCACCCTGGGCGCAGTGACGGAGGCGCTTTTTGGGCTGCTGCCACTGGTGGTGGCTGTTCGCGCCGGACGCCCGCGCCCGGCTTTCCGTTGGGACATCTGGCTCACGCTCAACCTGGGGCTGCTGACGCTGCTGGTGGGCATCCCTATTGTCAACCAGGCCCTTATTTTTGCCGGTGGAACGCTGATTTTCATGGCCGCCGCCTTGCTGCTGTGGCAACTGCGGGGAATGCGTAGAGAAGCGGTCGCTGCGCCTTTGGGTGGAGGTGGCGACGGCCGTAAATTCTACATTGCCGGTCTCAGCTACTTCCTGGTGGGCATCATCGTGGGTACCGGGCTGTGGCTGGGCTGGAGCGACTGGCTGCGCATCCAGGTGCCCATCGAAGTTCACATCCATGCCAACAACTGGGGGCTGATGTCCCTGGTTTTTGCCGGGCTGCTGGTGGATATGTACCCGGTGTGGGCGCAACGGCCGTTGGCCTGGCCGCGCAGTATCACCCCCATTTTTTGGATGCTCACCATCGGCGCGTTGGGGCTGATTCTCGGCCCCTGGGTCAAATCGAACTGGTTTTCCGTGCCCGGTATCATCCTCTTTCTGGTGGGCACATTCTGGCTGCTGCTCAATGTCATCAAGCCTCTTTGGGGAGACAAAACAATCTGGAGTCAGCCCGGTATCTGGCACCTGACCACCGCTTACTTCTGGATTTTAGCGCCTGTGTTAGTTGCCCCCCTGATTATTTTGGGCGTGCCCGGTTTTCCCGGCGCGGGCATTGAACAAAACGCACCCCAGGCGCTCATTTATGGCTGGGTGCTGCAATTTGCTTTTGCCTTCATCCCTTACTTCTTTTACCGCCTCTTTTTGCCGGATAAACCGGCGCGGTTGGGTGGAAGCTGGCTGAGTTTGCTGGCCGGGCATCTGGGTGGCTTTTCCCTCTGGGCCAGCATTTTCCTGACGACCTACCACAATATGCTGCATGGGCTGGCTTACGTTTTCTGGACGATTTCGCTCATCCCTATCACGTGGTTGTTGTGGCGCATTGTGCGCGATGGCCTGCGGGTTCTTGATCAGCATAGTCAAATAGCTGTGGAAACAGGTTAGCCCAACAACTGGCAGTGGGCACGGCAATTACCAAGACTTCCCATCTTTCTGCCCGCCCCTACCCGCCGAAGATGACCCTGATCTGACCAGCCGTGAGTTGGAAGTATTAAACCTGATCGCCACTGGCGCATCCAATCAGGAAATTGCGGAACAACTCTCCATCAGTTTGCATACCACCAAGAGCCATGTGCGGAATATCCTCAGCAAGCTCCATGCCGTCAACCGTCGGCAGGCGGCCCGGCGCGGTTTGTTAGGAGAAGCGTAAGCCATCCTAAAAAAACCGAGGACAAAAGTTTGGTTTTTCATTCGGTCGCCGCAATGGGTCGCACGGCAAAAATGACGGCGTACTCGTCCCGGTAAATTTCCTGTAAGCCGGGGTCGGCTGCTGCTTCGCGCAGAAAAGCGTCATGGTTCAGGTCAGAGAAGATATAGGCGGCGTGGTTAAATCGTTCGTAGACGGCCGTACTAATTGGCACAATCTCGCCCTGCGTCATCTGCACCCATTCGTTGTACAAATCCATATCTTGCAGGGATAAATAGGTGGGGTCTAGCCCAACGGTGTACACCTTGTCGCTGTCATAAAAAAAGAGGCGGGTGAAGTCATCCCAGTCGGTTTGGAAGATCATGCTGCCTGGCGCAGCATAAGCCTTCAACCAGAGAGTGGCGGCGGCGTAACGGTTAGCGGGAGAGGAGTCGGCCACATCGGCGTGCCCGGCGCGCACGGTGAAGAAGATAGGAAGTAACAAGAGGGCCAGGCCCATTCCTAACCAGGTGCGGCGATACGGCCGTGACCCCACCCACTCCCCTATCAATGGCGACAAACCGACGGCCGCAAAGATCAGCACAAAGGCCGGGAAGTATTCCACAAAACGACGGGCGCGGAAGAGCATCAGGCCAAAGAGGGTGGCGAGCAAAAAGAGGGTGAGCAGGCGGGCGTCCATCTGTTTACCCCGCCAGTTTAGCAACCCCAACGTCAAAATGAACAACCCCAACGCCAGCCCTGCGTTTTCCAGCAGCACCCAAGTGTCATATGGATACCACTCGTTACCTACACGGACACCGCTGCTATCCCACAATTTGGGCAGCAGATGATGGGCAATAAAGGTCAGATTTTGCGGGAAATAGGGGTTGACCACCAGGCCAATGAGAATTCCCGCCGCCGGATAGAGCAAAACCGGCCAGACCAGACGCCGCTCGGTCAAATAGAGCGCGAAAAAATAAATGCCGCTGATGACCAGCAGCAGCGGAAACGCATCATATAGCCAGACGTACAATACACCCAATGGCAGCAGCCAGCGATATTTGCCCTGAAACAACCAGTGCAGCGCCAACACCAGTACCAGTAGCGAGGCAGATTGGGCGCGAGTCATACTCAGCCGGTAAAGAAAGGCGCTGGACAAAGCAAACAGGGCCAGCGTCCACAGCGCCGCGCCGCGCACCCCCTGCCCGCGCAGCAGCCACCAGATCGCCAGGAACGGTAGCACGGCCAGGATGACCGTGGCGGCTTTTACCTGCTGTGTCAGCGCCAGACCACCATCCAGCGCCGGGTCGGTCTGGGCAAAGAGCGCCAGGTAAAGATGATAGAGCAAGTGATGATTATAAAACTCGGCCTCGTTGAGGATGGTCAGGGGTAGCTGTGGCGGCGTGGGCGTCAGCCCTTGTTGGCGCACCAGCAAGCCCATTTTGGCGTGATAGTAACCATCGTTGCCCACCAGGGCGGGGGTGCTGTATTGCAGGTAGGCGAACACGGCCGTACACACCCCAAACAACGCCAGCCCCACCGCTATCGTCCGCAAACCGGCGCGCAGTTGCACGGCCGTCCATCCCTGCACCGCCCGCGCTTCCCGATACACCAGCCACACCATCACGCTGACCACAACCAGTTCACCACCATCTTCCAGCGCAATGAGTAACTCATGCAAGGTGGGCCATCCGGTCACCATTTGTTCCAACATGTCCAACCCTACGCCGACAACACCAAGCAGGCAGAGGGACAGAATGAGGACGAGTGAAAATTGACGGGCACGCTGGCACTGAGTGCCGCCGAAGTGGCCGTTGCTGCCCTGATACGCCAACACCAACCAGGTCAGCAAACCGAGCGCTACCAGCCCCGCAAAAAACAGTTCGCCCACGTCACGCGGGCGCAGGCCAGCCAGTGAGGGCAGGCCGGTCACATTTGCCAACCACAATCCGGCTGTCTCGTGCAGACGCAGGGCATCATCCAGCAGCAAAAAGGCGAACAGCGCCAGCCAGACAAAATAAAGCGGCTGCCGTTGACCCTTGACCAGGGCCGCCAGCAGCCAGACGGTTCCCAGCAACTTTAGATATTGAAACCACTCAGCATACCCCCCATCCACATCCAGATAAAATTCATTTCCGGCGGACAGTGGCGTAAACACCAGAGCCAGATGGATAATGACGAAAAAGGCATCGCCTATCAGTAAGAAAATGAGCAGCCGGGTAGACCAGTAGGTAAAGGCAACGGGTGGCGTGTTTGGCACGGCCGTTGCCTCTTTGTTGAATGAATTCGTAACCCAGGTCGTTAATCCAGTCATCAGTGGATAGACCTGACACGTTTTTGAAACGTGTCAGGTCTGGTTCAGTTGAATTCTAATCGTTATCGTTGCGATTATCGCCGCCGTTGCCGCCGCCGGGTGGTGGCTGTGGCGCGGGTGGTACGATGATGATGATCGGCGGATAAATGACGATAATAGGCGTGATGATAATGATGGTGCCGTCCAGTTGAACACAAATGATGAATGTGACCACACCGTTATTTTCAAGGTTGCCTTCAATGACCGGGCTATCGTCGTCATCACCTGTTAACGGAATGGCCGGCCAGCCTTGCAGCACAAGTTGGTTGGGCTGAACGCCAACAACCATCGTGTTGATGACAAAACAGCCGAGACCGAAGTTGGGGAGCAACGGCCGTATACTCAACACCTGCCATATCCCATCATCGGTTAGCCGAATCCGCACCACCACCGGGTCACCCACGGCGATGTTGCCCAGGATAACGGTATCATCAGTCACCACCAGGGGCAAGCCGTTCACTACCCAGGGGTCTATGCTGCTCACAATGCCGATCAGAACGATGATATCGTCGTCATCATCATCCCCCAGCCGGTCAATGGTGGAAGCCACCCAGGTACCATCGGCCAGAATGACGCCGCGCACCCGTACCCGGTCGCCTGTTTCGATGCCGGGTTCAATTGCCGTCCAATCGCGCGTCTCAAAGCTGATCCCGGCCACCTGCCAGGGGTCTATGCTCTGCACGCGCCCAGTGATGGCAAAGGAGGATAAATCATCTTCTACCAGCTTAATGCGGCGCGCCAGCCAGGTGCCATGTTCTAAGATTCGGCCACGCGCTTCAACTACATCGCCAATGACAATACCGTCATCTATCATAGTCGTGGTTGTGATGGCAATGGTTACGCCAGAAATTGTCCAGGTGTCCGCACCAATCGCTTCCACCACGCCGGTAAAACGGAAGGGAAAGCCAGGCTGGTCATCCAATTTTTCAATTTCGCTGGCCTGCAAACCGCCGCCCGCCAAAATAATGCCGGTTACACGGACGCGATTGCCGACTTCAATGTCATCGTCAATCTGGGTGGTACCGGTTATCAGGATGGTTTGTCCGGCCACCGTCCAGGCGGTATCGCTGATCGCTTCCACCGGGCCAGTGAGGGTGAAGCGGTTGTTGAGCGTGGGGCGCAACAAGATGATGCGGTCGGCCATGCGGCTGCCGTCGGCCAGCAGACGGCCGTCCACAAACACCAGGTCGCCCACTTGCGGACTGCCAATGAAGATGGTCTGGTCGTGGGTCTGGAAGGATTGCCCGCCGATGATCCAGACGGGGCCAATCTGGCTGACTTCGCCTTCGCCGGTGATACGGAAATTGGGCGTTTGGGGCGGACTGCCGGCGAGTACGGCCGTCGTCTGCCCCGCCACCACCGACACCGTCTGGCTCAACCCGGTGACATCCACTTTGCCTTCCGTGACGGCAAAGCGAGCCAACAGGTCAGGCGTCACCGTTACCTGGAATTGAGTCCCTCGCGCAATGCCCGAACCGGCGGGGGTTTTCACCTCGTAGCGTGAGCCGCCATCGTTGCGGAATTCCACGTTGTGGTCACTTTCGCCAATGTGTTGGGTGAGGACGACGGTGCGGAAGCCATCGGCCGGGCGTTGGGCGTTCAGTTCGTCAATGGATAGTTCGGTGTTGGCGCGCAGATGCGCCTGGCTGCCGTCGTAAAAGGTGAGGGTGGCCTGGGACAGCTTGCCGGTGCGGATGCGCTGCCCGGCGGTGGCGGCGGCGAGTTTGTGTACGGCCGTCCACGTTCCATCTGTCCCCTGAATTTCCACCAGCCCGAAAACTGTTTCTACGGCCGCTGTCTGGGGATTCAGGTTCAAAGAGGTGGACAGCATGGGCAGGTAGGTGGTGACATTATTGTTGGTGGTTCCGGCAACGGCCGTGTTCTCCTCACTTTCCCCCAGAGGCGATTCCGGCGCTCCTTCTGATGCGCCATCCGAAGTGGCCGGCGCCGTGGGCGGATTGGCCGCAATCGTTGTCGCTCGTTGTTGCCCATCGGTGTTGGTGATGATCGCTTCTGTTTCATCGGCCGTTTGCCCACGTGACAGCCCCAACCAGGCCAGGCTCACCAGAGCGATGAGCAGGACAATGGCTAAACCGGCGGCCAATTCGCGGCGAGTAAGCAGCCAGTCCAACCAACCTTGCAGTTGGACGATGAGCGGCGGCGATGCGGTGGGCGGGGTGGTTGGCTTGAGGCGGTGTACGGCCGTACCCAACACCAACGCCCGCTGATCAGCAACGGTTTCCGCCGCCACATCTGCCTGCGCCATCGCTCGAATATCCGCAATCAGCCGCAGCGCTCGCGCTTCCGCCTCCGGCAAACCAGTTAGACAAGATTCCACCGATTCGCCGCGTTCCAATCGTTCAATACGTTCTTGAAATAATTCCTCTAGCTCGTTCATGTTATATACCTCTCACTATTCGTAAGCCAATACCACCTGCAAGGCCAGGATGCCCCGATGCTGTAATGTCTTCACGGCCGCGACCGTTTTGCCCAACATTTCCGCCACTTCTTTGAGCGAAAAACCAGCCACAAAGCGCAAAATGATCACTTCACGCTGGTTTTCATCAATTTTGTCCAGACCATCCAACACCCATTCCATCTCTAACTGCTTTTCCACCACATGGGCAGGATTGTCCTGGTGATGGCTGATATTCTGGGCATATACCAGCGGTACGGCCGGTTGTCTGGCTTCTTTCTGACCCTGTTTGATGACCAGATTTTGGGCAATGCGGTATAACCAGGCCGTAAACGGAACCTCCATGGGCCGGAAGCCGGGCAAATTGTCTACCATGCGTAAAAACACTTCGCCCGTCAGGTCTTGGGCCAGTTGGGTGTCGGCCACCTTGAAACGGATATAACGGAAGATACGCGGCCGATGCCGATCATAAAGTTCGGCAACGGCCGTCATATTGCCAGCCTGTGCATGTTTTACCAGTTCCATATCATCTAGTTCCTGCATGTTAAGTCCTCATCCATCCTCAAAAGGGACAACTATCAGATATGTAATCTGCCTGCGGGCGAAAGGTTTCAAATTGCCCGTATTGCTCTCAACCTTGCCGCCATGCCGCAAGCGATATTTGACCATGTAAATACAATGGCCAACATCAGGGAGATAAATGCAACCGGGCAAAAAGAGATTGATTTTGAGGGGGGAGTAGCTGTTGTTGCGTTTAATCCTACAATTGCCAGAACATGCTTTGTCTGGTTTTTGCTGAAAAGTCCTGGTCGCCGGGGATGAAGAGGCTGCCTTCGGTGATGTTTTGTGGGGCCAGCCGTTGCAGGTGGCGAGTAAGTTCGGGCATAGATATTTCGCCAGCCAGGGCTTGTTGGAAGGTTTGGGTGATGGTCTGGACTTGTTCGGCCGTTTCGTGGGCAAATTCCAGGCGCAAATGGTGGATGCCCGCGTTCCGCCAGGCGGCCAGATGGCGGCTGGCTTCCTGGGCCTCCGCGCCAAAAACAGTGTTGCGGCAGCCCACGTCGGCCAAAACAGGGTGAACACGGCCGTTGCCATCCCTTAAACCCACCTTATGCTTCTCACACGGCGTGCCACAATCCTTATAACTCGTGCCCGTAGACAGGAAGCGGCAGAAGACACAATGTTCGGTATGGAAAACGGGCAGGTGTTGGTAGGCTACTGCTTCGATTTTGTCCGCGCCGATTTGCCGCGCCAGTTCGGTTATTTGGGCGGCGTTCAGGTCGTGGGTGGGGGTGAGGCGCAGCAAGCCCATTTGCAGGAAGGTATCGGCCGTCAGCACATTGGCCGCGTTCAGGCTGAAGTCGCCGATGAGGGGCGGATGGGCGACCTCTTGCAAGGCGGCCAGCAGGCCGATGGCGCGTACCACAAGTTGGCAATCTAAGCGGCACAGGAAGTTGAGGATGCCTTCTTCGCCGGGTTTGAGGATGCGCGGGCTGGCAACGCGGGCGGTGATGCCGGCGGCCTGCACCTGTTCGACGGCCGTGCGCAGGCCATACAGATCGAGGTAGTCCAGGGTGATACTGGCGGGGCGCAGAGTGAGGGCCGCCTCTAGTTGTTCGGGGGTACGGACTAGAAGGTGGAAGTGAGCAGTGAACGGTGAGCGGTGAGCGGTGGGGCGTGGGGAGTGCAGCGTGAGGGCGGTGTGGAGTACGGCCGTCGCATCGTGAATGGTCATCGGTGGCGGCTGACTCTGGCGAGCGGTCAAGTGTACCACTGCCTGGCGGCGCAGGTCGTTGAGCAGGGAGGTGGGGGCGAAGGCGACGCCATCGCCGGTGAGGGTCAGGTCGGTCAGTTCGTAGGGGGTGTGGCCCAGGCGGCCCAGTTGTTCGCGCAGTTTGGCGGCGGTGAGGGGTTGGTTTTGGGCGGCGGTGAGCGGTTCGGGCGATTGTATCGTCACCTGGATGTGCGGCTGGTGGGGCAGCGTCCACACGGCCGTCAACCGCTCCCCCACTTTGGCCGACACCTGCACGTGGACGGGCTGTTTGTAGACGGGGGTGGTGGCCTGCGTATACGGCCGTGCCGCTTTTGCCAGCGCCGGGTCATGCGTGCGCCACAGTTGGTCACCGGGGCGAATGCGGCCGAAGTTGACCGCCCCATTGCCAAAACGGAGCGTCAATTGGCCGTTCGGCGCGGGGATTACCTGGTAGATATGGCCGCCTTCTTCCGGTTCTTCCGGGCTGCGCCAGTCGGCGGCGTCGAAGACCACCCCATCACCGGCTTTGAGCGGGGTGACGGTGGCCGCCGGTTCAATTTGTACCCCATCGGCCAGGACCCGCGTGACGCGCCCCATGAGCAGACCACGATGGCGGGGGGCACGGCCGTTTACCACCGTCTGGTGATTGGTGCCTGTCAGAAACCAGGGGCCGAGGCCGCGTGAATAGACCTGCGTGAGCTGCTCCTCGGCGGCAGGGGGGATGGGGGCGGGCACTCCATTCCAGGCCGCATCCACCGCCTGCCGATAAGCGCGGGTGGTCAGGGCCACATACTCCGCATCTTTGTAGCGCCCTTCAATTTTGAGGGCGGTGATGCCCATTTGCACGATTTCGGGAATCTGGTGCAGGGCGTAGAGGTCGCCGGGGGAGAGCAGGTAGCGGGCGTCGCCCAGTGGGCGCAGTTGGTCATCTACCATCAATTCATAGGGCAGGCGGCACGCCTGGGCGCACTGGCCGCGATTGGCGCTGCGGCCGCCCCATGCTTCGGAGGAAAAACATTGCCCGGAGTAGGAGACGCACAGTGCGCCATGCACAAAGAGTTCCAGTTCACAATCCGTCTGGGCACGAATCTGGCGCACTTCGTCCAACGACAGTTCCCGCGCCAGGACGACGCGGCGCACGCCGAACTGCTGCGCCAGGCGAATACCGGCGACGTCGGTGATGCTCATTTGGGTACTGCCGTAGAGGGGCAGATCGGGCGCAATTTGCCGCGCCAGTTGGGTGATGCCGATATCTTGTACGATGATGGCGTCTGTTCCTGCGGTGGCGATGGCGGCCAGAGTTTGGGCAGCTTCGGCCAGTTCATGGTCGAAGATGAGGGTGTTGAAGGTGACGTAGCCGCGCACGCCGCGTTGGTGCAGGGTTTGCATGACGGTGGGCAGTTCGGAGAGAGCGAAGCCGACTTTGGCGCGGGCGGTGAAATGTTTGAGGCCAAAGTAGACGGCGTCGGCGCCGGCTTCGATGGCGGCGTGCAGTTGCGGCCAATGGCCGACCGGGCTCATGACTTCTGGTTTGTGCCGGGGGAATGGTTCATTCATAATCGCAGAGTGTAGCAGATATGGGGGCGAGAGACCCTAAGGGTTTTCCAGAAAACGGATGTCTGGCAGCAGCAATTCTTGACGCTATATTTCCTCTCAAGTATCCTGTCTTTCATGTACTGATTCAGTTTTTTCTGGTTCTGTAAAATATTGATAGGTTTCAGTTATGAATCCTGAATACTTGATAGAGCAGGGACAACAGTTAGTCCATGACGGCCAATGGCGGGAGGCAGAAGAGTACTTCCGTTTGGCGTTGGAAAGCGCTGTTCAAGACGGTGATTCGTACTGGCAAACATTCGCGACCTTGAGTTTAGCTGCTCTTTCGCTGAAGCTTGGTAACGCAATAAAGGCGTTTGAACTCTATCGTCTTACTCTGGTGCAGGCTGAAAAGCTGGGTGATCACCGCTTACTCGCTCTTGCTTATAATGGCCTTGGTATGTTTCACCGTAGTCAAGGCGAATATCCACAAGCCATCGAATATTATAAGAAAAATCTGAAGATTACAGAACGTAAAGGATCGCAACGAGAGCGAGCCGCCACTTACGGAAACCTGGGCGTCCTATACAGAAATCAAGGAGATTTTGAACAGGCAATTGAGGCGTATAATAAAGCCTTGGATTACGGTGTGCTAGCTGGAAATGATAACGTTATTGCTGATCAATATAATAATCTTGGTGAGGTCTATTTAGCACAGCAACGTTACGATTTGGCAATTAAGATGAATCAAAGATGCCAGGAAATATATTTGCGCATCGGTAACCTGCAAGGTATTGCCCAAAGCTATGGTAACCTGGGGATGATTCATCAAGAGATTGCCAATTATCAGACGGCAATTCTCTTCTATCAGCAAGCAATTGACATTATGCAACAACTAGGTGATGAGCCAAACATTGCTCTCTGGTATTCGAATCTGGCTATCACGTATGCCGAAATGGGAAATGCAAATGAGGCACTGGTATTCTTTAACAAGGCACTGAGCATCATGGAACATGCCGGTGACAGACATGGTCAAGCCAGGCAACATTACAATTTGGGATACTTTTATCGAAGGTTGGATCGAGTTACTGAGGCTCGCGAACACTATGAGCAGGCCAAAAAACTCTATGAGGTGGTAGGCGATTGGCAATACGCACAAGCGGCTTTACAAGAATTGCAGAAGTTGTAGGGATTTCGGCAGCACTTTTGGGAATAGTTGGTCGCCCACTACTTCTTTATGGAAGTTGATAAATGTGTTGATTTGTTGAAAGGTGTTAACGATTTATTGCGTGGAGGTGGGTGAGGGAAGGGGGCACGGCCGTACCCTCCCATCACAACTTTGGGTAAGGAATTGATTTGGGGGTGGCAAACGGCCGTACCCCTGCTAAAATCTCCGCAAATGTCGTTCACCATGTGTTAGCCATGATTGACGGAGCATCAGGAATAGTTGACGAAGTATCAGGAATAACCCCCGACCTATCAGGGGGCGCTGCCCACCGGCCAGGAATGGTTGCCGACCGTTCAGGGACGGTTGCCGACCGTTCAGGGACGGCTGCCGACCAGCCAGGAACGGCTGCCGACCGGTGGGGAATGAGCAAACGACGGCCGTCTGCCATTGCTGGCACATCTTCTTTTGTTTTTAGTCCGATTCAGTCGCGTTTCATCCAAAGGATAGAGTTGTTTATGGGTAGTGGGTAAACTGCGTTTCTGACTCGGTCGTTTATCAACATAGATTGGTTCAATTTTCAAAATTGAAGCAATCTGCCCACAAAGGGAGGTAACTATCATGGCAAATCCAAGTTTGAGTATTGCCCAACGGCTGCTGAACGCGGAGACGGCGATTAACAATACGCTGGCGAACCCGCAGATTCTGACGGCCGTGACGGCCTATGGCTACACCGAAGCCATTCTGGAAGCGGCCCAGGCTCTGCACGCGGAGGTGGTGGAGTTGAACGAACGGCAGCACCAGGAATATGGTGAGCAGTACGCGGCGACGGCGGCGGTGCAGGCGGCCTGGGACGAGGCCGCAGCCGCGTATAGCAATGCCGTCAAAATCGCCCGCATTGCCTTTCGGGGAAATACGACCGCGCACGCTGCTTTGGGGTTGAACGGCCGTCGCAAGGAAAGCCTGAGCGGTTGGTTGGAGCAGTCCCGTCTTTTTTATAACAACCTGCTGCGCAATCCCGCCTTCATTACCGTGATGGCTCCCTATACTTACACGCAAACCAAACTACAAACCGAAGCCGCTCTGGTGGAGAATGTGGCCACCCTGAGCGAATTGCAGGACAAGGAGCGTGGCGAAGCGCAAGAGGCCACCAAGACCCGCGATGCGAAGCTGGATGAACTGGATCAATGGCTGGCCGACTATAAGGCCATTGCCGAAGTCGCCCTTTCCGGCTCGCCGCAGCAGTTAGAGCAATTGGGTTGGGTTGTGCCTTCGTAAAAAATCAACCAGCATGTGGGGGCAGGCCTCGTGCCTGCCCTGTTCAGGGCGACCACAAGGGTGCACCCCTACCACACGAAACCTCAGAACCGCACTTCATTACAAAGTGGTGGGTGTATGAAGGAGTTGGTGAAAAGCTTATGGTCAAAACATTTGAAGAAGCGCGTTTGTTGATTCGGGAGTTGCAGATTTGCACGATATTTGAAAGTTCAAAGAGTGGGCTGCCGTCGCTTTGGGAGCATGTGGATTTACCGGAAAAGGAACCAGGGGAGGAAGGATGGGGGGAAAGGGTGACGGCCGTTTGGGATTGGAAGAATCGTCTGCCGGCCATGTTTCCTGATGAGATTTTCTACGGCAAAATTAAAGGGGGTTTTGCGGTGTTGATGACGATGGGGTATTTGCGAGATTTCCATTTTGCCTCATGTCACCGTAGTGTGGCGCAACTGAATCCGTTAGCAGGGTATATTTTTGAGAAGATTCGGAATGAGCCGTGGGAGACAACGGAGCTGCGCCATGAGGTGATGGAAGCGTATGGTTGTTCTAAGAGCCAGTTTGACACGGCATTGAAGAATCTTCAGATTTCGCTGAATATCGTTCGTTCCAATGATCCGGGAATTGAGCGCGATACCTGGCTGCCCTTTCAGGAGATATATCCAGACATTTGGGAGCTTCATGTCGTGGAGGATTGAATGGGGTAAAGCGCCGGTATGACTGGTGACACTGCTGCAAGTGGCCCACTCTTCCCGCCCCCACTATACTGGATGACAGATTTGAGCTTTTGGAAGCTCCGGGAGGTTGGGTATACTTGCCGCCCATGTTAGAGTGGCGCAAACAAGGCGAACGGTTATGGCAATTAGGCAGTGAATGGGCCGGCTGGTTGGGGGGATACGGCCGTAACTGGCTGTTCATCACCGGCAATGCCCTGCAACAAACCTTTGGCTCAGACACGGGCATGGTGGCCTCTTCCATCGGCTATTACACACTCTTTTCCCTCTTCCCTCTCATTTTGCTCTCCGTAGCCATCGCCAGTTTATGGGTAGACCCGAACGTGGTGGAATCGGAAATCATGCACCGGCTGGAATTCATTGTGCCCGGATTGCAGGCTTTATTGGGGCAAAACATCGAAAGCATCGTCAATGCCCGCGCCCCTATTACCGGTATTGCTGTCCTCATCCTGCTGTGGACGGCCTCCAACATCTTTACGGCGCTGACGCGGGCGATGGACATGGTGTGGGGCGTGGAACTCACCTGGTCGCGCTCCGCTTTCCGGCAGCGGGGACTGGCGATGTTGATTGTATTGTTTACAGGTATTGCTATATTGCTGGGGGCATTATATGGTGGCACGGTAGTCGCCATTTTGAACTCATTTTACCCGGAGGTGTTACGGCCGTATCGCCCCTACACTACCCAACTGTGGACTGTGGCCGTCAGCGTGGGGTTGTTTGCCATGTTATATCGCTTCCTGCCCCACCGCCGACTGACCTGGCGTGATGTATTGGCGGGTGCATTAGTCGCCGGTATCACCTGGTCGCTGGTCAAAGATAGCTTCCTTTCCATTATTGATATTTACCTGTCGCGTACCAATCTGGTTTATGGCTCTGTCACGACCGTCATTGTCTTTCTTACCTGGACATATGTCAGCAGCTTCATCTTCCTTTTCGGCGCACATCTCAATGTGGCTTATGTACGACAGCGGCAACGGATAGAGAACAGATAAGCGGATTTATTGCGTGTACTGAAAAATCCGCGCAGGACGCGAAGAGGGTGTACATACAATTCCAGTTAGACTGTCCGTCGGGCTTCTCCTATGGATTCAATTGATTTGCATGAAACCAGGTGTATCTCAGTTGAAGCCCATATCCCGTACTCGCGTTATACAAACGCTATCCGCACCCATTTGCTCACCGCACGGGCTAAACGATCCAGCGATTCCAGGGTCACGGCCGTGTTGTCAGGGTCAAATCAAACAGAATAGCAGGTGAATATCAGAGGTCAGGTACATCCGTTTTTGTGTTCAATTTGTGTGCCCGCCGAATAGCAAGCATCAGAATCGTAATCAACACAAAAGCTGTAAAGGCCATCAGCGGAATGGAAATAAAGCCAAAATAGTTCACCCAACGATAACTGCAAGGAATCGTTACGGAGCACGCCGTCGGACTTTCCGCCACGCCCCATTCCACCAGATAATGATAACCAGACACAAACATGCCGATGATGGAAAATGGTAGCACAAACGTTGGTAAGAACCGGTCACGTTCCACAATGCCCACCAGGATAATGATTACCAATGGGTACATGAGAATGCGCTGATACCAGCAGAGTGTACAGGGCAAAAAGTGCCGGATTTCGCTGTAATACAGGCTGCCTAAGGTAGCTACAACTGCGACTAACAACGCCAGATGTGCGCCATATTTTTGTAGAAAAGTAGTCGGTTTGCCCATAATGCAGTACAAGAGCCAGGGCATCCGATTTCTCCGAGAAATCGGATGTCTCCTGCTCAGATATATTTATTGCCCCAATTCGGCCGCAATTAATTGCTGGTATTGCTCAAACGTCAGACCACCAGGCAATTGTTCTCCATTCAAAAAGAGAGTCGGCGTTGAACTCACGCCCCGGTCCTCGCCTTCGGCTTTTTCGTCACGGACCACATCAGCAAAATCCTCTCCATCAAAGCAGGCATTAAACGCCTCTTCATCCAGGCCAATAACAATAGCCATGTTTTTAAGTATGGCATTGCTAAACGCGCCAATGTTTTCACCGCGTTGGTTGGCAAAAAGCGTGTCGTGATATTCCCAGAACATGCCTTGTGCATTGGCACATTCGGCTGCTTCGGCCGCTTTGATTGACTCATTGCCGATGAAGGCAAAATTGTTGTATTCAAACCTAACCTGTCCGGAAGCGGCATAAAAATCGGCTAACTGCTGCCCGACGCCGGTGGCAAATTCGCCACAAAAAGGACATTGAAAGTCGGCAAACTCTTCAATGAGGACGGGTGCGTCAGCCGGCCCCCACGCTTTGCCGTCAGCATTGGCGGGGGCTGCCAGTGGATCAGGCACGATAACGTCTTCAATGGAGGGTGCGGTTGCCTGTCGCAAGATGACAAACAGGGCAATGATGGCGATAGCCCCAATTGCTGCACCGCCATAATACAAACGGCGTCGCCTTTTTTCTTCCGCCTGATACTGTGCCCGCCGTTCACTGACGGACGTACTGCTTTTTTTACTCATTGTTTCTTCTCCAATCAGATTGAATGTGTTGATGGGCGGCTATTTTAACCAATACCGGGCAGTAAGGCACGGAGGAGCAGCAGGTGCTGAGATGAGGGGGGTTGACAAACAGTAATTTTTCTATAACATATGTTATTATTAACATATAGAGGATTTGACCAGAGAAGAGTGAGATGACAATCAAGTATGTGATATTGGGTTTTTTGGAATGGGAATCGTTGACGGGATATGACCTGAAGAAGCGGTTTGCGGCCTCAGAAACCTTTCATTGGTCGGGCAATAACAATCAGATTTATACAACGTTGGTGCAGCTTTATAACGAGGGGTTGGTAAGTAAAGAGGTGCAGGATCAAGAAAGTGGGCCGTCGCGCAAGGTGTATTCTATTACAGCGGAAGGGCGAGAGGTGCTGCGCCAATGGTTGCTGACGCCGTCGGAACTACCGCAACTGCGACATCCGTTTTTGGCGCAGTTGGCGTGGGTGGATGGGTTAACGGCCGTAGAGCTAGACAGTCTGCTCTCCCAATACGAAAACGAGGTTTATGTAAAGCTGCGCATGGCTCAAGCGCAGGCGCAGCTAGATGCTCTGCAATCACCCCGGCGGACACCACGCGAAGGGGTTCTATGGGATCAGATTGGAGCCTACTGGCAATCTTTTTATCAACATGAGTTGGATTGGGTAGGTCGGTTGCGGGCAGCAGTAAGTGAGTGAGATAGGAGTAAGAAATGAACGAGCAATCCATTTATAAATCGGTGGCCGGGGAAACGGCCGTCCTCAATCTCTACAACGAAGCTCTTTCCCATTGGCCCATCCCCTACACGCCGTTGGATATTCCCACGCGACATGGCCGTACCTTTGCCCTTTCGTGTGGAGACGTGACCGCGTCGCCGCTGGTGCTGTTGCACGGGGCCGGTACCAATTCGGCCATCTGGACAGGTGATGTGGGGGTATACGGCCGTGACCATCACGTGATCGCCGTTGACCTACTGGGCGAAGCGGGCCAAAGCGCCCCCAACCGCCCACCCTGGGACAGCCCCGCTTACGCCGAATGGCTGCTGGATGTGTTTGATTTCCTGGAATTGCCATCGGCGGCGGTGGTGGGTATGTCGCAAGGGGGCTGGACGGCCGTGAAGTTTGCCACCACTAACCCGGAGCGGGTGAACCGACTGGGTCTGATTTGTCCGGGTGGCATTGTGCCGGACAAACTGTCTTTCTTGCTGCGGGTGATCCCGCTGTCCGTCATGGGGCGGTGGGGGGCACGGCGCATGGTGCGGCTGCTTTACGGCCGTCAGCCAATTCCGGCCGGCGTGGAGGAGATTATGATG
>CAYXUZ010000040.1:38425-40564 GCA_964467705.1 uncultured Ardenticatenaceae bacterium
CGTCACCCGCCACTTTAAGGCGCGTATGGGCGTTTTGCCCATTTTCACCGACGATGAATTGCAACGGCTGACCATGCCCACGCTGTTGGTGGGCGGGGCGTTGGATGCACTGCGGGATATGGCGAAGATTGCCGAACGGTTACGGCCGTTGCTGCCCCACCTCTCCGTCACTATCCTGCCTGACGCCGGGCACGTGGTGCTGACCAGTGTGCAAGTGATTGAACCTTTTTTGTTGACGAAGGATACTCAGACGACATCGGAGATATTGACATAATGACGACAATTCAATGGGTGCAAATCCCAGATGGAGCAGTGAAACTGGCGGCGGGCGGTTACCTGCCCCAAGAGGCAACGTTTGATCTACTGGCCTTCACCATCGGCCGTTTCCCGGTAACGAATGCCCAGTTTGGCGAGTTCGTGGCGGATGGAGGTTATGACGGCTGTGACTGGTGGACAGACGACGGTTGGGCAGCGCGGCAAAAAAAGCAGTGGGACGCGCCCCGCTATTGGTCTGACCGCAACTGGAACCAACCTGATCATCCGGTAGTAGGTATCTCCTGGTTTGAGGCGCTGGCGTACTGCCGTTGGCTCAGCCAACAGACCGGGCAAACCGTCACGCTGCCAACGGAGCAGCAGTGGCAACGGGCCGCACAGGGAGACGACGGCCGTGTCTACCCCTGGGGCCACACCGAACCCGAAGACCACCATTGCAATTGGAATCGCCTGGTGGACGAGACAACGCCGGTTTACCATTACCCGAACGGGCACAGCCCGTTTGGCGTGGCCGACCTGTGTGGCAATGTGTGGGAATGGTGCCTGACGGGGTGGGAAAGTGGTGAGGTGGCGGACGGCCGTGAACCACGATTACTGCGCGGCGGCTGCTGGAGCAGCGACAGCCCGCTCAGTCTGCGTGTGACCAACCGCAGCGCCAGAGACCCCAACACCCGGCAGGCGCCCCATTACCGGGATCATGTCACGGTGGGCTTTCGCTGCGTTCGTTTGTGAGGGTAGATGGGTCAGGCGACGGCGAATTCGGTATACGGCCGTTCCACCGGCGGTACAAATCCCAATACAATATCGTGAGAGGGGATACCTTGTTCTAGCAAATAAGTGGCTATCCCCTCTTCCGTCCAATCTTCTTCGACCCAGATTTTGCCGTTGCGAATGGAAACGTGGAGAACCACCTGATCAATGCGCTCTTTATCAGTCCAGCCAATTTTCCGCAGCAGATATTGATGGCGTTCATCATCAAACGCCAGAATAACATTGTAGGCATGTGGCAGTTTTTCCAGAAGCGCGGCGTAGGCGTTTAGCCCATTTTTAATCACGGACGAATAGTGATTTATGTGATCCATTGCACAATCTCCTCTCTTTCCACATCAACAGTAAATATTTTTAGTTGGTGGCGTTGAATGATCTGGCTAGTGCCTTCCCTGGTGAAATACTGACGGTACACAACATCGTTTATAGCCAGGAAGAAATCATAATCAATCTGCGCTAGCTCGATAATATCGAGATAAAGCGTATATTGGCCCAGGGCTTGCTGCAAGGCACGGATGAATGAACGCTCGGCGAAAGTTTTGATCTCAACGATGATTTTTTGTTTGCCCTTTGCCGCCAAAATTGGTTGCTTTTCTGCCGCCAGATCAGCAAATATGCCAAGCTCCTTATACTCCATCCCAAATGGGTCATGGGTAATCTGCCAGCCATCTTTTATCAGGGCATTCTTGACTGCATCGTGAATTGTATCTCTTGCCATGAGCAGATTTTAAGAGACCTAACAGAGGCCGTCAATCAACTATTGTGTAGGTGCTCAGGTTCTTCAGACTATCACAACACGCCGATGGCAGGTAAAGCTTTTGTCATTTCCACCTTTCAATAAAATAGTCTGGCATTAACCCGTTGGGGAGTTCTGAATCTGGTAACAACCCTGTACCATCCCACTCAAGTGTCCAGAGTTTATCCATTACTTCATGGTAGGCTCTTACTACAACCTCTGCTTCTTGATAACGACCCTGTGAGTGTTCCGCTCGCCACTTACTTGCTAGAGTTGCAAGCTCTAATTCAAGCAAATCAATCAGATCATTAAGGTGGCCTAAATTGTCAAGACAGCTTTTGGAGCAACGTTAAGGTAGGTTT
>CAYXUZ010000041.1:0-19502 GCA_964467705.1 uncultured Ardenticatenaceae bacterium
CATCACCTGTGATGCCCAAACCATGCCAGGCATGTGGCGCATTGACACGGCGAATACCCCAGGGCAAGGAAAAGCCCCCCTCCGGCGCAACCAATGGGCCAACACCTTCTTGCAACAGTGTCAATTTGGGATCATCTGCTGCCGGCTGAATGCGGTCTACAACAGCATCCAGGCGGATTTCAGCAATGTCTGCATTGGCAGCAAGCGTTGACACGGCCTCGGCTGTGCCGGTGGCCGCAATGGCGTTGATGATCCATAAAGAGCGGTAGGTGCGGATTTGGCCGGTTTGTTGCAGTGTCTCCAGTTGGGTCAGGGTGGCCGCTTGCACGCTCACGGCCGTTTGTTGCAGTTGTTGGACGATGAAGGTGCGCCGGGCAACGGCCGTTTGCCCCTCCGGTATTTGTGTCAGATCCGCCTGTTCCCGAAATACAAGCAAAAAGCGTAGTTGCTCGTCTGCGGCCGCCGCCGCCATCGCTTCCTGCAAAGGTTGGTCAATTGAAGCGATATCCTGGTTATCTGGCAAAAGAGTTTGATTTTTTGGAGCAGCTTGAATAAATGTCGGCCATAAAAGAACGAGTAGTAAAAAAGATATGATTAAACTGGAAAACAGATATTTCAGACGAATTGCCATGATCGGTAAGTCAGCATTTGATCAGGTAGTGGTCAGCACATCGCCTGCACCATAGCTGATAATGGCCGATTATAACAAAATTCAGGTGCAAACCGCTTGGGGTTATGGACTTATGGCCTATGTACTCATTCTCTGGTAATTTGGAGCAAGAGATGGTACGGTAAGGCAGCAGGCAAGGCGATGGGTTGGATAAGAAGATAGGCTTGATGTTGCCCCTGGCTCCTTTGGCAAAACAACCGGCCACAAATTGGAAATAGCGAGTCAAAGGTAAGAGAGTGTCTAAAAAGACCCAAAAAACCATCTGTTGTCATTGTCATGCCCGCGTAGGCGGGCATCCACTGCTTTATGGATTCCGGCTTTCGCGGGCATGACAGGCCGAAATTATTGTTTTTAGACACACTCTAAAGGATGAAGGATGAAAGGGATTGTTGTTAATCAGGTAGAAGGACAGCCAGTTTTAGTATGGCAAGATGTGCTGGATGTGACATTTGGTGGGGATGAGGTATTGGTGGATGTGCGGGCTACGGCCGTAAACCGGGCCGATCTCATCCAGGCGCAAGGCGGCTACCCACCGCCGCCAGGAGCCAGCCAGATTTTAGGGCTGGAAATGGCCGGCGTCATCAATGCTGTTGGTGAGTTGGTAGAAGGCTGGCAGCCGGGTGATCGGGTATGTGCGCTGTTGCCTGGTGGTGGTTATGCCGGGCAGGTAGCTGTGCCCGCCGGGATGCTGCTGCGGCTGCCGGATGAGTGGAGTTTTGTGCAGGGCACGGCCGTGCCTGAAGTCTGGTATACCGCCTACGTCAACCTCTTTCTGGAAGGAGACTTAAAACCAGGTGAAACCGTCCTCATTCATGCTGGGGCCAGCGGCGTTGGCACCGCCGCCGTCCAGTTGGCCCGAATTACGGATGCCACCATCTTCGTCACTGCCGGACGCGCCGACAAACTGGTAGCCTGCCGTGAATTAGGGGCTACGTTGGCTATCAATTATAAAGAGCAAGACTTTCTGGAAGCTGTGCTGGCAGCTACCGATAACCAGGGTGTTGACCTGATTATTGACCCAGTTGGCGGCGCATATCTCGACCGCAATATCCGCGCCCTACGTCGCTTTGGGCGGCTGGTCAACATTGGCCTGTTGAGCGGGGGGCGTGGTGAGTTGGACATGGGGCGCGTATTGAGCAACCGACTCCATTTAGTTGGCTCTACACTACGCAATCGTCCACCCTCTGAAAAGATACAAATCACCCGCCAGTTTGAATCTGGTTTCTGGCATCTATTTCGCACAGGTGAATTAAAGCCAATCATTGACCGGGTATTTCCTATACAAGAGGCACAGGCAGCACATGAGTATGTGGCACGGGATGAAAACATTGGCAAGGTCGTATTGGAATTCTAACCCGCTCAGGTTCTACATCGGCAGTTCGTTTCGGTAACGGTGGAAGGCGTCTGAACGCAAAAAGAAGAAGATAAAGAGACCACCAAAAAAGCCGCCCAGATGCGCCCAATGACCAACGGACGCTTCAATGTCAAAAACCAGCACTTGTAGAGCACGCGGGATTTCCAAAAGCACGAAGTACAGAATCACCAGGTAAGCACGTGGCGTGGGAAAATAAAGGGAAACAAGACTGGCTACTAATCCTTTGTCGGCCGTCAGGATGTAAACAGCCCAGAAAATGAGTGAAACTAATAGCCACAGGCCATTGAGGAAAGTCATACTAAAAACGGGCAGAAACCAGAAGATAAAGAGGACGCGAATGCGACCTTTGGGAAAGAGCATGAGGTAAGCGGCCATAACACCATATAAAGCGCCACTGGCGCCAATGCCCGGCGTCTCCGAATGCATTCGGGTGATAACTGCGATAATATCAGCCATAAAGCCGCAGGCTAGGTAAAATGCCAGGAAGCGCCAGGGGCCACACACATCTTCTACACGACGGCCAAAAACCCACAGGGCCAACATATTGCTCAATAGGTGAAACAGACCACCGTGCAGGAACATATGGGTCACGGCCGTGACCGCCCCCCCTCCCTGCTGATTGATGACCAGCGATGGGGTGGTACCTAAAACATAATACGTGCGCACATCACTCCCCACCGCCACCAGCACCAAAATGTTCACCAAAATGATTGCCAGCGTCATAAATGGCAGGCTGGTATAACGATTCTGTTCGATGTCGTTAATAGGAAACATGGTCGCTAATTTGCCCTGGTTGCCAGCATCTCGTAATAAACCACCAGTTCATTAAACGAGACGGTCAAAACCAATAAGATCGGAAACAAAACTATCAAGCTGCCGATAAAGGCCAACAAATAGGCTGTATTTCGGTTGGGTATCCCTTGCAGCCCAAAGAGGGTTTGCCAATAGGGGTGATGGGGCGTATTTGCCGCGCCCGCAATCATCAATCCCCCTACCGCTACAATGGGGATGCCCACATATGCCAGCCAGGGCACGCGCAGAGGGTTGAGGCCGCCGTGAATAAAGATGAGCAACAGGTAGACAATAAGCGGGCCAAGACCCAGACGAATCAGTGTAGCGTTGTCGCTGGTAGTCGTGAGAGGCTGCGCCGGTTTTTGTTGCTTTTCTTGCTCAATTTTTTGTTGGTTGACCTGTAATTGACGGGCATGTTTGGCCGCAATGTGTCGGTCGGTGGCATTTGGCGCTTTTTGGGCCGCGTATTGGTAGGCGGTCAACGCTTTGGTCGTCAGGTTCAATCCTTCATAAGCCTGCGCCAGGGCAAGCGGATCGTTAAAATCGAGCCTGAGTTTATGCAGCGCCGTGGCCGCTTTTTCATGTTGGGGTGCGAGTGTGACAACGGTTTCTAAGGCAACAATCTTTTCGGCGGCTGATTGGGTTACCTGGGCCAGACCTAACCACGCTTTCAGATGCGTGGGCTGGCGGCGTACAATCTGAAGCAGATGTTGGCGTGCCTGATGATGACGGCCGTGCCGATAAGCCCACACCGCTTCTTCCAACAACTCCGCCAGATTTGTTTGCTCCTGCTGTTTGTGTGCAGCCCTCAGCTCTGGCAAACGGTAAAGGGCTTCTTCATGGCCTGGATTTAAGCTCAACACCATCTCCAGAGCGCGAATTTGCTCGTCCACATCAGGCGAAACTTTGCTTAGCCACCACCAACCCATTTCATGGCGCGGCTGCCCCAGCAATAATTCCTGCAATAATTCGTGTGCTTCCCGGTGACGGCCGTTGTGTACGGCCGTCACCGCTTCCCGAAATAAATCAATACTCATGCGCGCAAACCAACTTACTTCTTCGGCGGTTCCAACTTCGTCAGGTCAGTCACTATCTCGCGGCTGCGCTGGAACAGCACCGTCGCCGGTGAAGGTTCAGAGGCTGTCTCCGGCTCAGGAAATGGCGGCAAGTCAAATAACTTCCGCCAGGCATAACCACCCAGCAATTTCACCGACGCCATAACCGGCGCTGCCAGGATCATCCCTAAAATACCGGCAATTGAACCACCCATCAGCACAGCAATCATCACCACAATGGGGTTCAAGTCCAACGCCTCACCCACAATGCGTGGCACCAGGATATTATTTTCCAACTGCTGCACCAGAATCATAAAACCCAAGACAACCAGAGCATATTGCCAGCTTGCCAGAGAAAAAATGGGGTCCGGCTGAAAAAAGGCCACAATCGTAGCAGCAATTGTGCTGATAATGGGGCCAATCACCGGAATGAATTCCAACAAACCGGCCAACAACCCTAACGCCAGTGCATTTTGCACACCTAACAGCGAAAGGCCAATCCAAACCACAAAAAATATGACCAGCGCCAGCGCCACCTGACCACGCAAATAAGCATTCCAGGTACGCCCAAATTCCCGCATCATGCGCTCAGCATCCTGCCGGTAACCAGGGGCGGTGGCTACATCTCCGACATGGCTGCCTAAAAGGGGGATTTCAGCCGCAAAATAGATGGAGATCACAAAAATAAAGAAGATGTTTCCTAAGAGGCGCAAGGTGGCAGAAGCCAGGGTACCCACAATCTGACCACTACGCCCCAACATGGGTTCAACCAGACCCAGGATTTGGTCTTGCACCATGCTCCAGTCTACGGTGCGCGGGTCAAATTGCAGCCCCCCGAGGGAAATGGGGCGGAGATTGGTAATGGTGTCACGAATCACGGCCGTGACCCCCGCAATCAATGTAGGCACATCCTCGATTAACGTCTGGCTTTGTTGAAATGCCGCCACGCCCAAAGCGACCAACCCGCCAATTACCACCACAGCCAGCGCCAAATAAACGAGCAGAATAGCATGAACCCGTTTCAGACTGGTGTATTTATCTAGCGTAATAATGAAAGGATTGAGTAGATAAGCCAACATCGCCGCAATAACCAACTGATGCAACAATGCTTCAAATCGGTAGGCCAGTATCATCAGCAAGACAAGTGCCGTCACCGTAACGATCACCTTCGTACTGCGCGTCCAGAGCGGCGACTGATATTCCAAAACAGGTTCCTGTTCCTTCACCGGCGATATTTCTTCTTCACTATCCATATGCCCTCAAAAAGTGAATGTGACGTTTGTACAACCATACCTCTGCTCTACAAAATCCCATGTTACCCCATCACATCCTATCCTGCCCATCCCCAATTCGGGTGAGGGTAACACAGGCCATACCCCTCCGTCAATTTGTAGTTTCAGATACAATATGTTCACTTTTACCCGCTTATTTTCCACATCATGTTCGGCAACACACTGTTGAGTCAGATAGTGTTCCGACATTACCCTTAAGAGGAGACCATGCGCAAGAAAGTGATTATGATTACCGGAGCCGCCGGGGAGATCGGCCAGGCGCTTATTGATGGATTGACCCATCATGATGGGTACACACTGCTGACACTGGATTTACACACTCTACCGGCCGAAATGCACGGCCGTACCACGCACATCCAGGGTGACATTCTCGACAAAACCCTCTTTTCCCGCCTCGTTACCGAATACGAGATTGACACCATCTTTCACCTGGCGGCGCTGCTTTCCACGCGCAGCGAATTTGCCCCCGAACTGGCCCATCAGGTGAACGTCAATGGCACATTGACCCTGCTGCAACTGGCCGCCGAGCAATCTCAACGGCGCGGCGAATCGGTGCGTTTCATCTTCCCCAGCTCCATTGCTGCCTATGGCCTGCCAGACCTGCCCACGAAAGCCCGCGATTTTTATGTGCGTGAATGGGATTGGAACTACCCCACCACCATGTATGGTTGCAACAAACTGTACTGTGAACTGCTGGGGGCGTATTACAGCACCCATTTTCAACAACTGGCACGCACCAAACCAATCATGCTCGATTTCCGCAGCGTGCGCTTTCCTGGCCTGATCAGCGCCTTTACCGTGCCCACCGGCGGCACCAGCGACTACGGGCCAGAAATGTTACACGCAGCCGCAAAGGGTGAACCGTATGCTTGTTTTGTCCGGCCCGATAGCACTATCCCCTTCATGGCGATGCCAGATGCGGTGATGGCGCTGCTCAAACTGTGGCACGCGCCCACCGACAGCCTCACCCGGCGCGTGTATAACGTTACCAGTTTTAGCCTGTCGGCGGCCGAATTTCACGAACGGGTGCTGCATGCTTTCCCTGAGGCGCAAATTACTTTTGTGCCGGATGTGCAGCGGCAGGGTATTGTGGATAGCTGGCCGGCCGGGTTGAACGATAAAGCCGCGCAAACTGACTGGGGCTGGCAACCGGCCTATGATGTAAACCGGGCGTTTGACGAATATCTGGTGCCCAATATCCGGCAGCGGTATGCGAATGAAAACCTGTAATCTGTTATTCGTAATCGGTTTATGATTCACGAATGACGAAAATGGAGGTAGACGAAAATGGCTGAGAACAAGACAAAAGAAAATGACGCTGATGTAGTGGCTTTTTTGAATGGGGTGGCTGACGAGCGAAAACGGCAGGACAGTTTTGCTATTCTGGCGTTGATGCAGGAAGTGACGAGGATGGAGCCGAAAATGTGGGGCGATAGCATTGTGGGGTTTGGCAAGTACCACTACAAATATGAAAGCGGCCGTGAAGGAGATATGCCCATCACCGGTTTTTCGCCACGCAAACAAAGTCTGACCCTCTATATCATGCCTGGTTTTGCGCGATATGAAGATTTGATGGCAAAGCTGGGCAAACACAAGACGGGTAAGTCGTGTTTGTATATCAATAAACTGGCGGATGTAGACACGGCCGTGCTGCGAGAACTGGTCGCGCAATCGGTAGCCCACATGAAGAAAGAATAGAGCGTAGCGTGCATCTGCACGCTACGCTCTATTTCCATCCTACTTAATCGTTATCGGCAGGAAGATTGCATACGGGTAAATGATGAATGTGGCCGGGTTGGATGCGCCGCCACCGGGGGTGGGGTTCACGGCCGTAATTGAACCCGAACCACCAAACGCCACATCAAAACTATTCAGCGTCACCAGCAGTTCTGTCTCGCTAAGGTATTGTGTGGGCCGATTTTGCCCATTCCATTGGGCCTGTACCCCCAGAATAAAGTTTTGCCCGGTCACGTGAATGATCATGGGGCTGCTGGCAGCCCCCCATGCATTGGTGTAGTAGGGGTCAATCTCCGTAATAGTGGGTACCGGGTTTTGGCCGGGCGCAGCCACATCAAACGTCACTGCGTTTGATGTACCCCCGCCGGGGCCGGGATTGACAACTGTCACGGCCGTTGCCCCTGGCGTCAGCAAATCCCCGGCCGGTATCGCCGCCCGCACTTCGCCGTTGCTCACAAACGTCGTCGTCCGGTTTTCCCCGTTCCACTGCACTGTGGCCCCGTTGACAAAGTTTGCGCCAAAGACGGTCAGCGTGAAGGCGGGATCGCCCGCCGGTGCGCCACCCGGTTGCAGGTAATCAATGGAGGGGATGGGGTTCTCGTTTGGCGCCGTGACGATGAAGTCCAGGCTGTTCACAGAAAGGCCACCGCCAGGGGATGGATTCATCGCCGTAATTGCCCGCGTACCAGGATTGACCAGATCGGCAGCCATCAGTTCCACTTCAATCTCATTGGGGCTGACATATTCCGTGTTGCGGGCGACGCCGTTCATCTGCCCCACCACGCCAGGCACAAAGTCTTGGCCCAATACGCGAATGGTCAGATTGCCACTTCCGGCCGCAGCTGAGGCGGACAGCAGGCTGTCCAGGGTGGGTACAGGATTGGCGGTATGGAAGGCAACCACCGAACTGTTGGCATTGGCTGTGGCATAGACGGCCGTGCCATCCGGGCTGGTAACGATCTCCCAGGCTCCATTCAGCGCGGGCGCATTACCGGCCGCATAAATCGTTTGCACTTGCGATAGAACACCATTTTGATTGCGGGCAAACACGGCCAACGCATCCGAGACAGTGCCGGTAGCAAAGACATACTGCCCATCCGGGCTGACCTTCACATCTCTGGCCCCATCCAGCCCTTCTGCCTGCACTGCTTCGACACTTGCCGCCGCCTCTGGAGCATACAGTTGCGCCAGGGAATTAAACACACCGCCACCAATAGAAAGCTCACCAGTGAATGGGTCACGAACGAAGCGCAAGACGGCATCATCATAATAACCGGCCACGTAAATGTGATTACCGTCAGGGCTGGCTGCCAGTCCCCAGGCCCCCCCCAGACCATTTAGATAAAGGCATAGGATGGGACAGCCACCAATATATTCGCCATCATCGTGGCGGTCAATGTGCGTCAGACTGCCATCCAGCAAGTCTCGGTCATAAGCTGAAATATAACCTTCATCCCCACCATTATGTCCGCCAGTCACATACAAGTTTAGGCCGTCTGGGCTGGAGATGATGTTGTACACTCGATCCAGATGGTTACCATCTACCAGTGTATTGTCGTAACTAACAGTACCGTCCACGTCTCGTTGGAAAGTGACAATAGCATTACTAAGGAAAGCGGTCACATATATATACCGGCCGTCCGGCGTCACGGCAATGCTGTAGGGGTAATCCATTCCTGTCACGCCGTTCTGTCCGTTCCTGAACACGGGGCCAGTAGAAATAACACCTGTTCCCTGGTTGCGGTTAAAAACGATGAACGCATCCGAGTTTCTGGCGGTGACATACACCTGCGTTCCATCTGGGCTGACCTCAACCATCTGCGGCCCGTCCAGGTCAATATTGGTCAGAGACATGACAAATGAAAAAGCGCCGGTGCCCGCGTCACGCTCGAATACGGTCACAGTATCGTCACTATATCCGGTCACGTAGGCGTGTAGCCCATCAGGGCTGATGGCTACGTCATAGGCCCCGCCCAGGGAATTGATACCACCCTGGCCGTCAATATAGCTGGTTCCTGGCGGGGCCAGCGGGGCCAGCGGCAGGGGAATGCCTTCGCATATCAGGTTGTAGCTGACGGTGGGCTGTTGGGGGTCGTTGGTGGTAAGGGAGAGTACGGCCGTGCGCAACCCATAATCCCCCGGCGTACAGGTGATCGGCAAATCAACCGGCGGCTCGCCATTGTTAATCGTCGTGTCAAAAGCATTAAACGAAAAGTCACCAGGATGCGCCCCCGACAGATCGGCATTGCCAACCGTCAGGGTGGCGTTACCCGTTTCAAAAAAGGTCAACGTCTGAGCGTCAGCCTCGCCAACATAAATTTCACCAAAATCCAGTGTCCCACCTGGCGCCGGGTCAGAACCATAACCAGGCACAGGCACAGCTTCCACATGACATTCCAGATTATAGGTGACAGAAGGTGTAGCCGGGGCGTTGGTGCTAAACGTTAAGGTAGCCGTATGGTCGCCTACTGCGCTGCCCTGACATTGCACCGTCACATCCTCATTACCGCCTGCGCTGATGCTTTGCGGGAACGTCGGTGAAACCACCGAAAACTCAGACGGATTCGCCCCACCTAAAGTGGGATTATCCACTTGCAAAGTGGCGTTACCCACCGACAGCATGGTGAAAACAGTGGATACAGGCGTACCCACGCTGGTATTGCCCACCACGATTGGGCCTGGCTGCACCGGATTTGAGCCATAAGCGGGCACGGCCGGGTCGGCTTCAAACGCGCCAATATCGCAAGTTGGCCCCTTCGGGCGGGGATCGCTGCGCTGATCCAGATTTTCCACGTAGTCATTGGCGCACACGCTGTTATTGCCCGCATCAATGGCCGGGCTGCCAGAGTTCAACGCCTGGGTCAACAGCGAAGCAAGCGGGCCACCGTTGAAAGAGGGCGCATCCAGGTTCGGGTCGGTGTTTTGCTGATCCGTGCCTTGTGTCAGGCCGCACGTGTCGCCGCTGTCAATGTTATAGCCCTGCGAAGTTAGCCCTTCATTGCAGGCATCGCTGCCGGTGCCATCCACAATGGTATTTGCCAATGTCACTTCGCTGGACCCACCCGGCTGGTTGAAGATGGCCGAACCAGCGTTGGGGGAGAGATTGAGCGCGAGGGTGACATTATAGAGGAAGGTATTGGAGGGTGGGCCACCTTGTTGAGTGTTGCCGTTCCATATGGCCCCGCCATCGCCATCAGGCGCACCATTACCGGTGAAGGTAACATTGGCAAAAGTGGCCTGCCCAGTGCGGTCATTGGCAACGGCACCCCCGTCCCCAGTTGCGGAAACGTTTCCCAAGAAGGTGACGCGGCGAATGTCTAGCACTTCCCAATTGTAAATAGCCCCGCCCATTTCTTCGTTGGTCAGGTCGCCCGCGATGTTGCCGTTGAAGGAGCTATCGCGTACATGCAAGTAGCCATCACCGGCGTTGAAGATCGCGCCGCCGGGGGCTTCAAAGCTAAGATTGCCATTAAACACGGAGCGAATGATGGTCAGGCCACCTTCGTCTTCGTCGTTGTAGATGTTGTAAATCGCCCCGCCACCGTGCGTCTGGTCGGTGGGGGCATCATCATCCACAATGTTGCCGTTGAAGACTGTATCGCTGATTTCACCGGAATCGGCACTGGTATAAATGGCCCCACCGCCTTCGGTGGCAATGTTCCCGGCAAAGTTGCTGAGGGAGATGGTGAGCGAGTTGTAACCGGCCTGCCAAATCGCCCCGCCTTCACCAAACGCATCCCCCCAACCGCCGTCGGTACCTAATGCTTTGTTGCCGGAGAAGTTGGAGGCGAGAATGTTTATCTTGCCCTGAGCATTGATGGCTCCGCCACGGCCGTCGGCTTTGTTATTTTGAAAACTGGAACCAACGATATTAATTTCATCTTCTGCGCCCATACTCAAGATGGCCCCACCCCCGCCGCTGGTAAAGCCGTTTTGCACCACCAGGTTGAGCAGGGTTAGTTTACCACCCGCGTTCATGTGAAAGATGGAGGAGTCCACCTGGGTGTTTGGGTTTGTGCCGCCATTGCCATCAATGACCACCGGGCCGGTGATGGTCACATCATCTGTGACCCAGGGCAGGGCAGCGGGCAGTTGATTTTGTGGGTCTGGATTTAGTTTGATGGTGCCACCAGCCGCCGGGCCGGTAAACACAATGACGTGGGGGCCAGGCCCGGTAGAACAGTCGTTATAGGTAGATGTGCTGCCATTGCCATCGGTGTCCGCACCATTGTTGTAGTCGGCAATGGCTTGCAGCGCCTCCCACAGATCACAGACGTTGTCGTTGGGCAGGTCATTCTCAATGACGGTAGTGTTGACGGTGGTGGTAGACAAGGCGCGGACTGGTGTGGAACCGGCCAAAGAAAAGCCAATGATAAGGGTGAATAGGCTCACGGCCGTTGCCCCACGCCACTGACTACGGAAAATAGAGAGGAAACGAGAAGACATAGTTGCTCCTTGCAGGAAACGCAAAATCGCCTATACAAGCCATGTTGCGTTTTGCCAGATCGTATTATAAGGATACCAGACGGCATGATAGGCTACGGCCGTCCGAAATCCGTCCGAATGTCATCCAGGTTGGGGGATTGGAGATTGGGGAAGTAGCAAATTGGGAGATTGAATCTCTTCATCTCCCAATCTTTTAATTACATCTTAAAGCTAGTTGCCGCCGCCGGTAATGACGCCCGCGCCGTCTGTTTCTTCGTCACCCTCTTCGGTGATCACGCCGGCGCCGTCCGTTTCTTCGTCGCCGCCTCCCGTGATCACGCCTGCACCATCTGTCTCTTCATCGCCACCAGCAGTAATGACGCCCGCGCCCGCGATGACCACATCACCGTCAGTAACCAGTTCAAACACGGCAACTCCTGATTCATCGGCAGCCATGGTCTGTACCGCCATCCCCTCTTCGCTGATGACCATAGATTGGCTCTCCATCTCTTTTTCATTCCCGGCTACCCGCGCCACGGCCATCCCTTCTTCACCGGCAATAGCCGTAAAGGCCATCTCTTTACCGGCGCCCAATTGTTGAGCAATGTCCTGGCTCAACGTTTCGGTGAGAACGTCTGCGCCTGCTTCACGCAAATCTTTTTCCAGTTCTTTAACCCACTTGTGTTCGATGATCGCCACAATGGCGGAAGTGCCTGGCTTTAGGGCTTCGCCAATCTTCTTCAGGCGTTCATCGGGAATGCCAGAGTCATAAAATTTAGCGGTGACGCCGCCCACCAGCGCCCCGGTCGCGCTGCCAACGACCACTGCGCCAATAGGGCCGGCTATCGCGCCGATGAGTCCCCCAACAACCGTGCCCACCACTGCACCGCGTCCCCCGCCCGGATCGCCAGACTCGCGAATTTTTACTTTATCCTTGGTAGTTCGGCGAATAATAGCCATACGGTCAATGCCGATCAAACCACCCCACTTGGCAACTTTTAGCTGCATCCAGGCATCTTTTGCGCCATCTTCTGACTGGAATGCGGCCACAATCAATTGAACAGGAACTGCATCACTCATTTTTTACTCCTTTAACAGAGTAGGGCGATTTGGCCTAATCGCCCTACAACTTCTTGTTACCCTACTTCACACGAAAAGCGGCTACGATGGAAACAATGCCACCAGCAATAGCGAGAATACCAATAGCCCAGGGTAAGGAAAAGGTGAAATTCCAGGAATTTGCCAGCAACAGCGCGCCAAAGAGGAGGCTGACAACTCCTAGAACACCGGCGCCCAATCCAGCGCCTCTAAACGCCTGCACAATCCCGATAACCCCAAAGATGATGCCTTCAATGCCCAGAATAAGGACAATGGTTTTGCCTACAACTATCGGCGCCATGAGGGGGTGGTTCAGCACTAAAATACCGGCAATAATGCCTAAAATACCGGCAAACAGTTTCAAACCCCACATAGAAGAATCTATGAAAATGGAGATAATCCTGAAAATACCGGCAATCAGCCAATAGATGCCCAATACCTGAACGGCGATGACGGCCGTTTGCGCCGGTGAACTGAGAAAGAATAGTCCCAATATCACCAGGGCGATACCCTCTAGCAGGATCAGCCACCAGGGAATAAGCGCCTGGTCATTTTTCATAGTTGCTGTTGTTGCGGTCATACATTTTTCTCCTTTTGTAGACAGAACACAAGATTGATAAACAAACTCGCTCGAAGTATATCAATAACCCGTTTCTTAGCCACAAATGAGAATTGTGAATTACGGATCGGTAAACTGGTGCAGGGTGGTGTCCTGCCCGGTGGAGGTGAGCAGCCGACGGCCGTCCGCCGCATCATACCACCCGGTCTGGAGCGTATATGTGCCAGGAGACAGGTTATCCAGCAAGGAGATGGTGTACCTGTCCACAACCATTTCCCCCACCTGCCAGCAAGTGGGCGGCCATTGGCCGTTAATGGGCCAGTTGTCTTGTTGGGCTACCAGTTCGCCCTGTGCGTTTAGCAGATGGTTGAAGACGGTATACGGCCGTAACACCTCCCGTTCTCCCCGCCAGAACAATATCACCTCAAGCGCCGTCTCATGTTGCCGAACGGTATACCCGGTCAGTCGCAGGGCATCACCAAAGAGAATATCGGCGTTGTTTTCGGGGGTGGCCATGGGGATGGACGGCCGTTGTGCCACCACCACCACCGCCCGCACCGGCTGCCAGGCCATTGCCAGCGTCAGCGTCAGGGCCAACTGCATCCCCACCAGCGCCGCCTGCCGCCGCCAACCCGCTTGTGTTTCCGCCAGCCAATGGGCGGCGACCAGCGCCAGGAACGGGAAGAAAAAGAGCCACAACCGCCCCACTTCCCCCCGCGCCGCCCCGGAAATGTCGAGAACCAGGAGGAGTACGGCCGTGCTGATTGCCAGCCAATGGATAGGTCTCAGTGGACGGCGGCGGAGAGATTGCAGGAGCACGGCCGTGAACCCCACCACGCTCACCCATCCGGCAAAAACCAATACATCCACCAAATCCCACACCAGCCACCACTCATATCGGCGAATATGCGTCACTAACTCATAATGCTGCCCCAACCCCGTCTGAAAAATCGCCCAGGGTGGCACACCCCAACCAAGCCAGTAGAGCAGCCAGAGAACGGCCGTGCCAATGGCGAAGGCGAGAGCGCAGCGTGACAGGGTGACAAGGTGATGGGGTGACAAGGTGACGCGATCACCTGACACATAAACACCTGACACATAAATACCTAATAACAGCGTCAACGACAGGTTGCCCAGACTGAGGAAGGTTGCCAGGGAGAAGAGCAGGCCGGAGAGGAAAAACCAGCGCCATGACCAGCATTGCAGGCCGCGATAAAAGGCCAGGAAGATGAGCAGGCTGAGCGGGGCGTAAAGCTGCACCGGTTTGGGAGCGAACAGCAGCAGCGAGGGCAGGGTGATGACCAGCAGGGTGGCTAACTTCACGGCCGTGCCCGCCAACACCTCCTTTGCCAACCAGTACGCCGGAAACACGGTCAGCGCCGCCGCCAACAGCGGGATGATGGCCCAGATGAGTAATGCGGCGGACACGGCCGTTGGCCGGTCCAACAGCCACAAATCAATGCACCGTGCCGCCACTGCCGAATACGCCAGCCGTTCCGCCAGGGCCGGGAAACGGGCCAGCAGATCAATGGTCAAACGATTGATGATGAGCAGACCGGGTGGGTGGGTGCGGGCGTGTTCCGAACTAAACGTGGGCATCAGCGCCGGGTAATTTGCCAGACTGTCATTCAGATTGGACAGTTCCGCCGCCGGCTGGAAAAAGCCGCTTTCCAGGTTGGAGTAGACCCGGTTGATCAGTTCGTCGCGGATGGACAGACTGTCCGCATTCATCAGCGCCAATTGCAGCAGCAGGCTGGCCCCGGCCAGCAGCCACAAGCCAACTTTCACGGCACGGCCGTACCCCTCCAACCGCAGCCACCAGGCCGCCACGCCCACCATAAGCAAGGTGGCCAACGCCGGTTTGAGCCAATGGGTGTACGGCCGTATCCGATGCGGCCAATACCATTCGGCTGTCTCCGGGGCTGGCCCACGCAAATAGGGCAGCCAATCGGTGAAGATGAGCAAGATGAGTACGGCCGTGCCGCCCAAAAGGACGAGGAAATAGAGACGCTGGCGGTTCATGGGGTGACTGGGCAATTACAAAATATCCACCCTTCCATCTTCACCGATCTGCAAGTAATCGCCGGTTTTTACGGCCGTGTACCCCGCCGCATCTAACACCAACACTGGTGGGCTATGGTCATACATTTCCCGCGCTACGGCCGCCCCCAATGCCAGGATGCCATCCACCTCGGCGGTGAGGATGGCCGCCGGGGCCGTGCCCAGGCGCACCGCTTCCAGCAAGATGCTGCTGGCACTGCTGGAACCACGCCCGGCCGGCAAGACCAACACTTTACCTGTCACTACCTGCCCGGCATTGGGATGTCGCCGGTCAATGATCTCACCCGTCTCCGGGTTCAGCCCCCCCCACAAACTGAGTGGTTCAGGTAAAACGAGTGCCTCACCCGCAGCGTTGCCTGGTACCAAGACCGTTCCCATTAGCCCAAACATAGTTGCACATGGTAGACATCCGATTTTTCAAAAAAAATCGGATGTCTGACTCATTCAATCGTCCAACGCCTTGCCTTGCCAGATGCGAATTCCTCCCCAGATATTCATACCTAGCAAAATAATCACAAACAAAACAGCCAATCCTCCCCAAAGCAACCAGAAGACACCACCAGCCACTTCGGCCGTTTGCGGATTGTCAGGATCGTAGGCAACTTCCACCTGGTCACCCACAACATAACGGGGCGGGTCTGTAGCATAACCACTGTCAAATGTGTAGGTTTGCCCGCCAACCGTGAATTCCACGATAGGGGAGTAAACACAGCAGCCATCTTCGGGAGACTCCGATTCTTCCAGACCAACCACCGTACCCATCACACTCTCCCCATTCTGGTTTAGCTGATAATCCCTGTTGGCAAAATAGAGGAAAAGACCAATGAAAAATATAAAGAGCAGGTTGAACCCCACCAACAGGCAGCCGGAGCGCAGTCGCTCCAGGCAACCCATCGTCGTGTCAACGGCCGTTTCTGCTTTACTCACCTGATTTGTCATCGTTTACCTCCTGAATTTAGTTCAATGACCACAATAAGTTATCTCGCCACACAAAACCTTGGGCAGCGGAACGAACACACTCCGTTAGACTGCCAAAGACCACCTCAAAGCCAATGTTACCCGGCGTGTAATGGGCAAACTTGCCCGAATTGGTCATCAGCACACCCCCCTGGCGGCGGACAATGGGGGCCACCACCACGCAGGTATCTACCACCAGCCGTACCCCCCATGTTTGTAGTTGCGCCAGCCAGCCGCGCTGCTGCAAAGCGGCCAAAACCAGCCGGTTGGTACAAACAATAAACTCCACCTCTGGGTGAATGGGGTATTGTGCCAGCAACGGCATGAGAGCCGCAAATTCGGCCAGCGAAAAGTGGGGGCTGCCCAGGGCTACCACATGGATTTTGCCATCACCGACCGTGCCCAACTTCGCCAATGTTTGCCGCAACACGGCCGTAGTCACCGAAACAATCCGCTCTGGCAAATGACCCTGAAATGCCGCATCCAGCGTGGGCGCTTCCGGCGTCACCCCCACCGCATGAAACAATGCCACCGCCCCCGACGAAGCCGCCGCCGCCCCCAACGCCTTGAGTTGATCCTCCGTCGTCTCCGGCAACAACCCCTCAATCACCGGGATTTTGGACTGCGCCCTCTCGCCTAACAGGTAGCCCAACACCGGGAAAAAGACATCTTCACGCAGCAATCGTTCTGGGATGTCTTGTAACTGGAACAGTAGTTGGCCGCGCCGATTTTCCGGCAGGTGCAGCCCAAATGCGGGGGCGCGCCCGGTGATGGCCATGCAAATATCAATAAAATCGCCATAGCGATTGGTGCGCGCCCCCAACACAGAGTTGGCAAAAACGATGGCATTGCTTTCGGCCCAGGCGATGTCCGTACCCAAGGCGGGGCGGTGCATGGCCTGGTAAGGGGCGCACGTCCAGATGGGCTGGCAGCCCATTTGCTCGTAAGCGTGCATAAGCCGGGTGGCGCGGGCGGCCAATTCCGGGCTGCCCTGGAAATGCTCCGGGTGCAGCAGGTCAACCGCGCCCACGTTGAGCGTGGTGGGAATACGCACCCGCGCCCCACCCGCCATCAGTCGCTCGGCAAATTCCAGGCCGGATTCACCGTGATACAAACAGCCGTCAATATGCGCTGAAGCCACATCCAGCAGCCGTGCCGCCCCATACACCCCGGCCATTGTTACCAGGATACGCATCGCCATTTGCACGGCCGTGCCTGCTCCCCCCGCCAACATTGCTTCATCTTCTACTGTTAGCTCAATTGCCATGGCTCGATTGTATGAATTCCAGCGTAAAGTGTCGAAGTAGGTAACTTCACCCACCAGTTAACTGTCTGGGGGGATGAAGATTGGCAAGGGGGATGGTGTGGGTAAGGAGGTGGGAATGGGCGTGGCGGTGGGGAAAAAGTCGAAATTGTCAGAAATAAGGATAAAACTTGTTTGCCCTGGATACACCGTGACTTCACGGCGGTATCGGTGAATGCCGTCCTTCAGGTCAACGATCAGTTCATATTCACCGGCAGGCACGTCCCCAAAGACAAAGTTTTCCTGCCAGACGGGATCTGCCGCAACATTGTTATAGTAGTAGGTGCGTTGCTCACGTATCCGGCTGTCATCGAGCAGGGGCAACGGCCGTAACTCCATCCACGCACTGGTTACCCAACGCCCCCGACGATCCACAAAACGCCCGGCGACCGTGCCCCACCCTTCATATGGCGCCAACCATAAGGATGGATTCACCGCCGCATGGTAATTGTTCTCCCCTAGCCGTACCTCAAAATGCAAATGCGGCCCGGTCACTTCACCAGAACTACCTACTCCGGCAATCAACTGCCCCTGATCCACATGGTCACCGACCTGCACAAATAACTCTAGCGTGTGTGCATATAGCGTATACACATCCTGACCCTGCCACTGCCAGTCATGCTGAATAACCACCGTATTGCCATAATAGTTCACGCCATCTCGCGGGCTGGGCAACGGCCCGGCATGGATCACGGTGCCGCTGCTGGCAGCCAGAACAGGTGTACCCGTTTCGTTGGGAAAATCCATGCCATGATGCACACGATAAGACTGCAAGCCCGATGCTAACACATCGTTACCAAAAGGATACCATTCCAGATCGTAATTACGGCTACCAGAAGGGATGGGGCGAATCATCCAGTAATGGTCATCAGAATGATAGGAAAGGGGAACTTCATACGGAGGTGGTCGCCAGCCGGGCGGCAAAGCAGGGCCAGCATCCGGCAGGTACTTTTGCTGGGCATCACGCGGGCGCACGCCGTCGGCTTCGGGGGTAGGGATGATGGCAGGCACGGCCGTGACGCGCGTCTCCACTACCCTTTGGCTGACCGGAACACGGGTAGCGACTGTAGGCGTTACTTCAACTCCTGGCGCAAACAAGGCAGGGATTAACGTAGGCAGGGGTGGCACGGCCGTCTGGCCACACCCTGTCAGCAGCATGATGGTCAGTAAACAGAAAACGACAATTGGCAGCCCACGTACCCCCTGTTGACTGCTCACCGACAACGGATTACCGATGACCGATAACCGATTACGGGTTCCCACTCAACTCCGCCTCCGTGTAAAGTTGCTGCATCGCTTCTAGCCAGGTGAGATTCTGCCGATTCTCAAAATGCCAAAAAAGGATGTCGGGGAAATAGGTGCGCCAGCGAGCATTGGCAGGCACGCGCTGCCAGCCATAACTGGCTGCCAGCGCTGTAAAATCAATGTAATAACCGGCGGGCACCGCGTCGGCCAGTTTTCCACCTTGCTCATAATATTGCGGGTCATCGCCACTGCGCGCCTGGAAATCCCAGTTTCGTGTGGTGATGGGTTCACCCAGGCTGCCATCTTGCACGGCCGTGCGCACATAGACGCGCCAATACGTCTGCGCCCCCACATCTTCCCGCACCACCACCATCTGTGGGTCTAGCCCCAACGCCTGCCGGTAGTATAAATCAAACGCGCGCCCCGCCTTATTCCACGACTCCGGCGATTGACCAGGCAACGGCTGCGCGCCTAATGGCTCAAACATACCGTCTAGCTGTCCCAGAAAATCCCAGCCCACTTCTTCCATCACTTGCTCCCGCAGGGCAGTAAAAGATTGGTCCACCTGATCGCTCAAATAAGGTGAAGGTGCATTGACCGCCAGTTCAAATAACGTCACCGGCGGGCGTCCCCGTTCAGGTCGGGCTAATGCTTCCACATACAGTGGCTTTTCTGCCACCAGACCATCTATGTTTTCCAGACTTTCGGATAATGCAGGTGATAAATCTACGGCCACCCAAGATGGGTCAGTCAATGGGCCAACGGCCGTAAACACTTGCGGGGTAATGCCCCAGGCTGCTGCACTCCCGGCTATCAGGTAGCTACGGCCATCCTTTTCATGCACATAGACTAATGATTGGCTGTCCGGCGACCAGGCAATTTGTTGACCCTGATGCCCCAACACATTTGGTTCACCATCTGGCTCTTTGTTTT
>CAYXUZ010000041.1:19512-30685 GCA_964467705.1 uncultured Ardenticatenaceae bacterium
CCCCACCACAATCGAAAAACCGGCGCTGTCATCCTGATAGGCCAGGGTACGGCCGTCTGGCGAGAAAGCGGCCCCATCCTCATTCACTCCCGGCGAATTGGTCAGGTTTAACACCGTTTCCCCGGTGGTATCATCCAGCGACTGGATGAATATATCCTGGTTGCCGGTGCGCCAGCCTGTATAAGCTATATGTCGCCCACCGGGCGACCAGGCCGGGTTAAGTCGGGGGCAGAATGATAGGTGAGGCGATATGGCCCTTCACGGCCGTCGGCCCGCACCACGTAAATGTCCAGATTATTGTCTCTGTAAGACTCATATGCCAGCCATTGACCATCTGGTGACCAGGCAGGCGCACCATCATAGGGCAGGCCACGAGTAACGCGCTGCAATGCACCCGTGGGCACGTCATACACATAAATGTCCCAATTACCATCACGCCGCGAGGAAAAGGCCAACTGCGTTCCATCAGGACTCCAGGCCGGATCACGGTCAGGGGCCAGATTTGTCGTCACCCGGATCGGCTCAGCCTGCCCAATTGGCAATGCGTAAATATCTGTATTGCCGTTCACCGTTTGGGCAAAGGCGATAATACCCCCACGTGTGGTGGGGTCAGGTGTAGCCCAGGGTGTCAATTTGATGGCCACCGTGGGCACGGGCGTGGGTGTGGGCGGCAAAGGAGTTGGTGTCAGAATGATGGTTACAGAAGCAGTTTCGGCTACGGCCGTGCCAGGCCGTTCCTGCAAACTGAGCAAAGCGACCACCAGCAGCAACGAGATGGCAGCAACGGCCGTGACCAACCGTACCCGGCGTGTATGGCGGCTATACGCAGCCAGGTGAGGTGAATGAGGGGCAATTTCCGCTTTTTCGGGCGGAGACGGCCGTTTGAAAGCTACCCGCCACCGCGCCCACCGCACCCGCCACCGCGAGTGATAACGGCGACGCCACAATGCCCGGCGCACGGCCGTGCGCCGCATCAATGCCAGCCATACCCGCTGAATCTGCCGACCCAACCAGCGCAACGCCGCCCAGATAAAGTGCCGCCAATACCAGACCACCGGCGTGATGATGATTTTGTGAACAGGCCGCCATACCCACCGCGTAAGCATCCGGCGCACCGATTGCCCCACCTGGCCCATGAAACGCCAGATGGGCGGGGCAATCTCTTTCATGTAATCCCAAAATAGCCAGCGCAGGGGTAGCCAAACTGGAAGCGTGAACAAAACAAGAGGTTTCCAAACAAAGAGTGTGAGAACACGGCGAAAGGCGATCCCCATCCTGCCCAGAAAACGCCAACAGCCCCCAAAAATGGCCCTGGCCCAATGCCACAACTTCTCTGCAATACGTGTGAACAATTGGCGCATGTGCGTCAGTGTAGCACGAGCCAAGACTATGTCAAGTTATTTTTGTCCTATTTGTTGAACTATTACAACAATTACTCATCAGGAACATGAAAATGCATGAGGGTGATCCAACGATCGGTGACAGATTACCGACTATAGAGTGCCTCTGACATTCCCAGATATTTTCTTATAAGGTGCAGAATACTAATAGCCTGGGAGATGCGTTGGCGGTTTTCCGGCTTGTTAGGCCACAGGCTGGCCCCAGAAGGGTGAGGCAAAGGGACAATAAAACGGCCGTTTGCTGCGAAATCACCAGTTCCCACCATCATCTCTAAAAATACCTCCACCTGTTCACAATCTAACGACACGGCCGTAGTCAGGTCAAGGTTGGGCCAGTTGGTTAAAGATTCCGGTGGGAAGTAAACGGCCGTGCCCACCACCTCTTCCAGCCGGGCGCTGGCGGGATAGACCAGTTTGATTGCTAATCCACCCACCAGGATAATGAGGCGCGGATTGACCAATGCCACCTCCTGTTCCAAAAAGGGTCGGCACAATCTTTGTTCCGTTTGGGAAGGGACACGATCACCTTTACCATTTGCCGATTTGCCGGGGTAACATTTGGTCACGGCCGTCATATACTGCTCAGCACGGAACAACTCTTCATCCCAACCAGCCTCCCCTAACCATTGAAACAGGCGACGACCACTGCCAGCGTTGAACGGCCGTTTCACCTGCGCCTCTGTCACACCGGGCGCCTGCCCGATCAGCATCACTCGCCGTGCCGAACCGCTGCTAAACACCGCCCCTGGTGCAATGCTAAAACCGGCATCCAGACAACGACGGCAGGCGCGCATGTGGTCATGAAGGGCATGAAGTGAATCCATTGGCAGTTGGGATTGGTCAATTGTCAATTGTCAATTTCTCAAAACGATCTACATCGGCGCGCAGCACATCCAGACTGGCTTGCCAGAATGCTTTTTGGCGAATGTCCAGCCCAAAACGGGCAGCTAGATCAGCAGCATCACCCAGACCGGTAGCGGAAAGCAAGTCATCATATCCTGCTTGAAAACCGGTGGGATCAACCTGGTATTGGGCATATAGCCCCAGACCAAACAGCAAGCCAAAGATGTAAGGGAAGTTATAGTAGGTAGCAAAGTAATAATGGGGCACATATGCCCAGCGATAGGGGTGAAAATGGTCAGGGTGAATGGCATCGCCGCGTGTCTCCTTTTGCGCTTCTATTTCCAAAGCGCAAAATTCGGCGGCGGACAACTCGCGCTGCGCCCGTTTTTCAAAGACAGCTTGTTCAAACAAGAAGTTACTGGTTGCGCCCAAAACAACACGGGTGGCATATTCCAACAGGCCATCCAGAATAACAAGTTGGTCCTGAGGCACGGCCGTTGCCAGCGCCGCATTTTCCACAATCTTTTGGCAAAACGTGCTGGCCGTCTCCGCCAATGTCATGGGCATATACTTTTGTAGTGCGGTACGGTGCGCCAGGGCCACATTGTGGTAGGCATGACCCAATTCATGCGCCAGCGTACTCACCCCCGTAAAAGTCGGTTCAAAATTCATCAGGATGCGCGACTCATCGTCCCGCAGCGACATGCAAAACACGCCGCCACTTTTGCCCGCACGCGGCTCGGCGTCAATCCAGTTTTCGTGGAAAGCGCGCTGTGCCAGACCGGCCATCTGGGGCGAATAAGACGCAAACTGGCGCGTGACAAACTGGGTAGCGTCGGTGTAGGTATAGGTCTGACTGCCCTGGCCCAATGGGGCAAGTTGGTCATACCAGGCCAGCACCGGCAACCCCATCAACTTTGCCCGCGCCTTCAGGTATCGCTGGAAATCAGGAAAAGCGTCACGGCAGGCAGTCATCATCGCGTCCAGCGTGGGACGATCCAGAGCATTGTCAAACAGGGCCATATCCAGCGGCGACTGCCAACCTCGGTGGCGGCAGAGGGTGAGCGTTTCCCCTTTGATGGCATTGAGGGCAGCCGCCAGGGGGACGGATGCCTCTTCTAAAGTTTGCAGAACTGCCTGGTGTGCCCGTTCGCGCACGTCACGTTCAGGACGGAAGGCGAGATTTTGCACGGCCGTCAGCGGCAATGTTTGGGTCTCGCCATCCAACTCCAGTGTCACTTTGATCTGCGACGTGAAGTCGGTGAACATGCGCTGCCAGCTTGACAAACCGGTCAGTCCCAATTCACTGGCGAGTGCCTCCTCATCAGGCGACATCAAGTGCAGAGACCCCTGACGCGCTTTGTGCAGCACATAGGCATGTTCAGCCGCCATTGGCGATTGGGCGACCAGGCCGTCTACATCCAGTGAACCAATCCAGGCGGTGAAACGGGTGCCCAACAGATCTAGTTTAGAGAAGTAGGGCTGTAATTCACTGAAGCGCGCCTGAGCCACCTCGTTACGAGAATCAGTGGTGAGAAAGCCATACAAGTAGGAGCGCATGGTGTTGACTTTCTCCAGTATCTCATTCATACGGCTGATAATGGTGTCAAAAATAGCTACTGTTGCCGCCTCCAGAGGGCGAACGTTCACTCGATTGATGTTATGTTCGTCAAACAAAGCTACCAGATCGTTGATCTCTTGCCTGAGGGATTGAAACACGGCCGTGAACTCCTCCGACTCCAACCCAGGAAAAATCGTTTGCAGATCCCAATGGGGTAATACGTCTTGCGGTTTGCTCATTTTAGCCTCCGATTTACTTTGTGAATTTTGGTGTTCTCCCAGCTATGATCCAGATGCCCACAAGAATAAGTCTAACAACGAATAACGCGGTGACAAGTAGGAGGCAGTGTCTTGAGGGGTGACAGGCGAATACCGGCAACGGCTAACGGCTATTTGCACCTGGCTGCCAAATTAACCGGTCTGTCAGAACGAAAATTTCTACACATCGAATTATTTCCCGGTATCATTGACAGAAATGTTGTAATGGCAGGGAATAAAATGGCTGGGAGTTTAGTAACGATGACAACACTCAACACGGAACATCTGATACTGATTATTGATGATGAAGAGGCGGTGCGGGAAGCAGTCTCCGATATATTGGGTTTTGCCAACATACGGGTATTGGTAGCCGCTGATGGGGCGTTGGGGATTGAACTTTTCCGAGTACATTATCAACAGATTGACCTGGTGCTGCTTGATCTCTCAATGCCAGGCTTAAATGGGGCCGATACGTTCCAAGAACTGCGCAAAATTGATCCGAATGCCCGGGTAGTTCTCTCCTCTGGCTACGATGAAACTGAGGCTACCCGCCGTTTTGTTGGGCAAGGATTAACCGGTTTTCTGCAAAAACCTTACAACATGAAGAATTTGGTGCACAAGGTAGAGGAGTATTTAGGCAGTGCTCAATAATTCGGCAAGCGGATCACAGTAATTTGATTACGTTTCAGGCATTACGGGTCTGGTGGATAAGGCAGGTTGTGGTGGAGTACGGCCGTGTCCACATGCAGCGTTACTAACCACCGTGCCAGGCAGGCAATCGCCAGTTGAACACCGGGTGTGGGTCGGGGAAATCCCATTTCCGATAAACCAATTAAATAATGTCCATCGGCGCGGCGGCGAATGAGCAGCCCCACTCGCTGCGAGACCGGTTCTTCGTTGATGTACGCCTCCACCAACAGCAAATGTTCTTGCTGTGATTTGAACAGCATGGGCAGGCGCACGTGCATGTCTGCCACCGTATCGTGCAACGGGGTGAAGCGGTCGGCAATTTCAGGCAGGCTGAGAGGTGAGCGCAAAATGACATGGGGCATGGGGGTCTCCAAAGGAACAGCGAACGTCTGGGCAGCGGGCATGGCGTTACGCTGCCAGGTGAAGTAGTAACAGGTCGAACCAGCAGCCAGGGCCAGTTGTTCATATTTGGTGCGGACACGGCCGTCTAGCTGTGTTACAAATGGCGTTTCATACCGGCTCACAAAATGAGGCGAGTGGGACAGATCCGCAGCCATAGCGTGGGCATAAGCATCCACATCCGTGGCGATGTGCAGATAGCCCCCGGCTGGCAATCGCGTCGCCAGCAGTGCCAGAAAGCGAGGATTGATCAGGCGGCGGTGGGTCTGTTTTCCTTTTGGCCAGGGGTCGGGAAAATTGATGTAGACCTCCTGCACTGTTTCTGGCGCACAGCAGGCCCACAACAGATATTCTGCGGAGGCTTGCAGGACACGGCCGTTTGCCACGCCCGCAGCCTTCAACTTTTTTAAACCACGCTGAATAGCCGGCCGGGCAATTTCTACACCAAGTACGTTAGCCTCTGGCCGCTGCTGTACCAGCCCTGCCAGAAAATGCCCACCGCCAAAACCGATTTCCACGAGCAGTGGGGCGGCACGGCCATAAACGGCCGTCCAGTCCATCGGCCACGCCAACTCCCATGCGAATAGTTCATCTGCCGTTAAGCAGTTCCTCTTGCTCTGTGAAATTTTCGCTTTCAATCTGCTACCATGTGGTTCAATTTTTGAGGTTATTTTATCACCCCACCCCAACAGGATCACGTGGCAACGATTTCTACCGCTCAGTCACAACAAATGGCGCATCATGTCGGCCACGGCCGTGTACACCGGTGAATCGTCGGGCAGTTCGATTAACGGCCGTCCGCTATACTCAAACGCCACCAACTCCTCATCCGCCGGTACCAGCCCCAACAACGGCACATCCATCTGCCCAATGCGCTGCTGTAACGGCAGCGACAGTTCCCGCGGTGCGCGGTTGAGAACAAGGTGGCTACTGGCTATGCGAATGTCTAACTCATGCCGGAATGCGGCAATGCGCTCGGCGGCTACAATCCCCCGCTGTGTGGCGTCGCTGACGATGATCAGGTGATCAACGTCCCGCGTGGTGCGGCGGCTGAGGTGTTCCATGCCTGCCTCGTTGTCAATCACCACATACCGATACTGGCGGCTCAGACTATCAATCACCTCGCGCAAATTGTGATTGACGGCGCAGTAACAGCCCGGCCCTTCCGGTTGGCCCATCGCAATCAGGTCAACGCGGTCGCCTTCGGCTAATGAGGAGCGCACGTTATAATCCAGATATTCCCGTTTGCTTACCCCGCCGGACAGCGCCCCCATCGCCGCCCCCGTTGCCGTCAGCGATTGTTTCACCTGCGCCAACATATCTTCCCGAATTTCGCCAATCGTCCAGGCCAGTTCCAGCCCCAACACCATGTTCAAATTGCTGCTGGGGTCGGCGTCTATCGCCAACACCGAATTGGGCTGGTTTTGCGCCAGATATTTGATGATCATACCGGCAATGGTGGTTTTACCCACCCCACCCTTACCGGCTAAGGCAATGGTTGTGGTCATAGTTCCAATCTCTGCATTATTCGTTTTGTTTCTTCTTTTAATGCGAGTACATGATCATACACGGCCGTGCCCGCCCGATCCGCTTCTTGTACCCCCCCATCCACCGGTAGTAAACCTAAAATTGGCAGCCCGGCAGAATTAGTGCGCAGGAATTCCGCTTCTGCTTCACTGCCCACCTTGTTACCCACCAGCCACAGCCGTTCCAGGCCAATATCGTGCGCTAGTTTTTGAATTTGCACGGCCGTGCCCAGACTCCGCTTCGTCGGCTCCACCACAATCAACAGGGCATCCACAAAATCCACCGTCGCCCGCCCCAAATGCTCCACCCCGGCATACATATCCAGGATCAACACATCATCCTTGCGGAAAAGCAAATGGGTAAACAACGTCTTGAGCATGGCGCTTTCGGGGCAGATGCAGCCCGAACCGCCCGTCTCCACCGCCCCCATTTCCAGCAACCGCACCCCACGATGCACCACACTAAACCGCTCAGGAATATCATCCACACGCGGATTGAGCGTAAAAAAGCCACCAAACGAACCCGGCTTTGCCCCGGTGCGCTCGGCGATCAACTCTTCCATCTCCACAATGGGCCGCAGCCGCGCCCGCAGTTCCGCCGGAAAACCCAACGCCCCCGCCAGGCACGGCGACGGATCAGCGTCCACCGCCAACACCTGCTGCCCGGCATCCGCATACGCCTGCGCCAGCAGCGCCGCCAGCGTCGTCTTGCCCACCCCACCCTTACCGCTAATCGCCAGTTTCATCGGTAAACAATCCACAGATTACACAGATGGCACAGATTTTTTATCTGTGGAATCTGTGTAATCTGTGGACTTCTCTCTGAGCTTTTCAATTCAGGCATATTTCCGGTTGCGCCAGTTGCGGCCGTGCCAGACCCGCTTCGGTGACGATGCGCGGCACAATCTCTTCCCAACCGACCGCCATCAGGTGAATGCCGTTGACGCCCTGTTTGCCCTTAATCGCCTCAATCAGTTCCAGAGCAATTTGCACCCCTTCCTCGGCCACGCCATCCCCGGCCGCTTCCAACCGTTTGAGGATGGACTGCGGGATGAAAACGCCGGGCACATCGTCATTCATGTAGTGGGCCATTTTCAGCGTCTTCAACGGCGTGATACCGATGAGGATGTACACCTTGTCCAGGATATTGCGTTTAGCCAGTTCATTCAGCCAGATTTCCAGCCCGTCCGGGTCATAGACCAGGTTCGTCTGGAAAAACTGCGCCCCGGCGTTGACCTTTTTATGTTCGCGGATAGCCTGAAAATCGGGACGCGATGCAAAGGGGGCGCCGGCCGCGCCCAGGAAGAATTGGGGGCGGAACTTGATGTTACGGCCGTCCAGATATTTCCCCTCATCCCGCATCCGCCGCAAAATCCAGAGCATCTGCACCGCGTCAATATCAATCACATCCATACGACCCTGCGGCGGCGGCCCCATGCGGGCATGGTCACCCGACAGGCAGAGGATGTTGCGGATGCCCAACGCGCTGGCTCCCAGCACTTCTGCCTGCAAGCCGGTGCGGGTGCGATCCCGCGCCGCAATTTGCAGCACCGGTTCGGCGTCATGTTCCAACGCCATCGTTGAGCAGGCAATGGAAGACATACGCGGCGTGGCCGAGGGGCAGTCGGTAAAGTTGACGGCGGCCACATACGGCCGTACCAACTCCACATTGCGGCACATCGCCCCCGTGGCCGCGCTCAGCGGTGGGGCTACCTCGGCCGTGACCACAAACTCGCCCGCTTTCAGCCGCCGTTCCAGTTCCGAGGCCGGTTCCTGGTAAGCAGGCGCGTGATATTCGACGTCGCCCTGCCACCAATCCGGCTGGCGCACCGGGCGAAAAACGGCGTCCCAGGTGGCGGCGCGGACGGCTTTGTCGCGCTTTACCAGTGCAGTGAACACCTTTTTGGTGCCCACCACCTTCACCTGGCGCATCACATCGCCCCACGTCTCGCCGCCTACCTTGTCCCAGTCCAGCGGCGGCAGCACTTCCAGCAGCATCTCCTGCCGCCCCATTTTGAAGGCGCGCTCGTAGATTTCGTACCAGATGCACGGCCGTGTCTCATCCACGTAACAATGTGCTTCCGTGGAGCCGCCGCACGGCCCATTACGCACCCCTTTGGGGCATTCCATGGGACAGATAAAGGCCGTCTCTTGCAGCAAACAATTGCCACACATACGGCAGCCAAACAACGGCCCCTTCGTCACCCGCTCCACAAAAGCTAATGCCCGTTTGCCCTTACTTACTTTCTTGAAAGGTAGATAGGCCGGCTGCCAGCGCCGTCCGGGAGTTAAGAGAGGCATATCAACCTCCATTCGTGATGCGTGATGCGTGACCCGTGAAATAATCTCACGCATCACGTCTCACGCATCACGCCATCATATCTCACAACATCGGCAGCAAATAATCATACGCACTCAGCGCCGCTTTCACGCCTTCGCCAACGGCCACCAGCACTTGCTCGGCGTAAATGTTGGTCACATCACCGGCGGCAAAGATGCCGGGCACGTTGGTGCGGCTGTACGGGTCTACTTTGACGAAGCCACGGCCGTCCAGTTCCACCAGCCCGGCCACCATTTGGGTATTTGGCCGCAGCCCTTTTTCCACAAACGTGCCGTCTGTTTCCAGTTTCGTCTCCTGGCCCAGCCGGTCCTTGATCACCACCGTGTGGCAGTAGCCATTGCCTTCCACCCGCGCTACCTGGTAATTGGGCAGGATGGTGACGTTCACGGCCGTTTGCAATTTCTGTCCCAACGGCGTATGCAGCACCCGCTCTGTTGGCCCCACCAGATGGACATGGTGCGCCACCGTGGCCAGTTCTGCCGCCGAACGCAGCGCCAGTTCATCTTCACCAATCACCACCGCGTCCTTGTCAATGAACAACGGTGCATAACTCAAAGCGGAGTAACACAACCCTTTAGACAGGTACTCCCGTTCGCCGGGCACATTCAGCCACTCCTGCCGTGTACCCGTCGCCAGCACAATCGCCCGCGCTTCCAGTTCGCTGCCCTGCATGGTACGGACCACAAAACCATCGGTCGTTTTTTGTACTTGCTCCACCCGATCCATCAGCCGGGTAAAGTGCAGGTACTCCAGTTCACTCTTGAACTTATTCACCACCTCAATGCCACGAATCACCTGGTAACTCTCCACATCCGGTAAGTTGAGGTGATAGTTTGTCTTGCCGCCCAAATCCTCGGAAACGAGCAGCACATTCAACCGTTTACGAATGGCGTATATGGCCGCCGTCAACCCCGCCGGCCCACCACCAATCACAATTAAATCGTACATGGCAAACCTCCATAATAGTCAGTGAGCAGTAATTAGTGAGCAGTAAGCAGTAGTCTGTTCACTGCTCACTGCCCACTACTTACTCTTCTGGTACTGGGGCAATAAACCCCTCATCCATCATCATCTGCGTCAGATTGCGGGAACGGCCGATCATCATCAGCGCATGTTGGTAAAGTTCATCGTAGCTCTTTGTCAGGCGGGCCACGCTTTGCTCTTGCGCCTTCATGCCCACCGCCGCCGCTTCACGGGCAAACACCTGCCAATCTTCCATGCTCGGCAGCAGATGTTCGTCGTCCAGGTCATCGCCAATAAAATCGGCTAATGCCTCGGCCGCGGCAAAACACATCTCGTCCGTAATCGTCTTCGCCCGCACATCCAGCGCCCCCCGGAAGATGCCGGGGAAACCAAGCGAGTTATTCACCTGGTTCGGGAAGTCCGACCGCCCCGTAGCCACAATGCGCGCCCCCGCTTCCAACGCTTCCCAGGGCCAGATTTCCGGCACCGGGTTGGCGCAGGCAAAGACGATGGCGTCTTTGTTCATGCGTTCCACCCATTTGGGCAAGATCGTGCCCGGCCCCGGCGTAGAGAGGGCGATGACCACATCCACCCCTTCCATCGCTTCGGGGATGCCCCCCTGGCGCAGTTCGCCGTTGGTAATCTGGCACAGCCGCCATTTGTCCACATACTCATGGCGACGCATTTCCAGGTCACGCCGGTGCGGCCCCAGGATGCCTTTGCTGTCCACCATTGGGCATTTGGTGGGGTCAGCGCCCCGGCCAGAGATGAGGCGGGAGCAGGCCACGTTGGATGCGCCGCTGCCGACGAAGGTGATGCTCACGTCTTCGATGCGTTTGCCCACCAGCTTGAGCGCATTCATCAACCCCGCCAGGGTAACGGTTGCCGTGCCTTGCTGGTCATCATGCCAGATGGGGATTTCGGCTTTTTCGCGCAGGGTGTCCAGAATGCGGAAACATTTGGGTTGGGAGATGTCTTCCAGGTTGACGCCGCCAAACGCCGGTTGCAGCATCAGCACCGTTTCGATGATTTTGTCCGGGTCTTTGGTGTCCAGCATGATGGCTACGCCATCCACGCCGCCCAGATATTTGTAAAGCAGGGCTTTGCCTTCCATGACGGGCAGGCCAGCTTTTGGGCCGATGTCGCCCAGCCCCAGCACCCGCGTACCATCGCTGACGACGGCGACGGTGTTC
>CAYXUZ010000041.1:30695-36068 GCA_964467705.1 uncultured Ardenticatenaceae bacterium
AAACACACGCTCTGGCTCGGCCTGAATCGCCTTGCAGGGGGCGGCCACGCCGGGCGTGTACCAGATGGAAAAATCGTTCAAATCACGCACGGCGCATTTGAGCGCCATCTCTACTTTGCCCCGGTAAAACGGGTGCAGCATCATGGCGTCGGCCGACGGTTTCTGCGCTTTTTTGAGCAGTTCGTCTATGTCAACGCGCTTTTTGTCGGTAAACATATTAACCTCCTTGTCGGTGATCCGTTATCCGTTATCGGTAATCCGTAATCGGTTCGCGCTTCACGGGTTACGGGTTACGGCTCACGGATTACCAGCCTCAAGCAAATGCCTCTTGTTGTAAGTAAGCATCTGCGTAAATCACTTTGTTCAATAGAATTTCCACGGTCTTCCAGATGGCGGCCTGTTCCGGGTCGTACAGGTCTACGTCGTTGATGTCCGGCTCTTCCATGTTGGCGATGTGGTCGTGGATGGCCAGGTAGAGTCGGTTCACGGCCGTACTCCCATCCCTTTGCTCAATCACCCGCACCACCTCCTTCAACTGCTCGTCAAAGGGATCGGCGATCATCATGCGCAGCCCCACGCCCATGAGCATGGCGCAGTAGACCCGGTTGATCAGCGGCCGATTTTCACGGGGCACGGCATTGGAGACGTTGGACAGCCCCACGGAAATAGGCGGCGGCGGGTCCCAGGCAAACTGCAAGGTACGCACCGCTTCAATCAGGTGTGGGCAGTATTCCTGGCAGCCGGAAACGGTGAGCACCAGTGGATCAATGATCAGGTCGTGGATGGGGAAATCAATCTCCAGAGCACGGGGGATGAGCGATTCCAGGGCGATGTTGACCCGTTCATCGGCGGCGACGGGGATACCGCTTTTGCCCATCGTCAGGGCGATCAGGCGGGTGTTGTATTGCTTGGCGACCAGGGGTACTCTTTCCAGCCGTTCCGGTTCGGCCGAAGTGGAATTGATAATTGGCTGCGCCTTTGTCACCTTCTTTAGCCCGGCCTCAATACCCACAATGTTGGTGCTGTCGAAGCAGAGCGGCACGCCCACCACCTCTTCCATCAGCCCCACCATCCAGGGGAAAATCTCCTCGCCATCCGCCTTACGCGGCCCCAGGTTCAAATCAAGGGCGTTGGCCCCAGCCGCCACCTGCCGCACGGCCAAATCTTGAAAGAAACGGCCGTTCCGCTCCTTAATCGCCTCTTTGACATGTGCTGAAATAATGTGAATGTTTTCGCCAATTATGTACATAACTCTCCTCTTTTAGAGAATGGTGTTGTGTCAGGCAGACAAAACACGTTCTCTGTTCCATCCATCACGCTGCGGTAAATACGCCATACATCTGGTCTGGCGCGAGCACGGCCGTAAAATCCGGCCGTAACATCTCTCTGGCGGTGTAACACAGATGGCAGGCATCTACATAGCCAGCCTCATGCGCCAGATTGAATTCACGGACAAGTTGGGCAGGGCCGCCGGCCAACAATTGGCAAACAATGGGGTGGGTAGCCGGATCGTAGCCGTGAACGATGTCAGCTAACGGCCGTGCAAACAAATTCCCGATCACAATTCCCTGGCATACGTGCAGATTTCCCAACGGATCCAGGTGAATCCGCCCTGGATCTATCAGATTTTCATAGGGACAACTGGTGAACGAATCCCAGGGCTGCAACGGTAAACCGGTGATCAATTTCGCAGCGGCTCGGCCACGATACATGACATCGCCGCCGCTGATAGCCTCGCCAGGGACTGAAGCTTCGGGATCACGATACCCCGTGGGTGGATCAATAGCAATTGAACCTGTGATCAAACCAAGCTGGCGAGCGGCCGCCAGACCAGGATGCTCCACCCCATTTGATACCAGATCGCCGTGAAAGAGATCGCACGATATTTCGATTCGATCTAGTCCGGCTTCGGCCAACGGCCGAAGCCAAACCAACGCATCAGCCACTGTTGTCGCCCAATAACCATTGGTGACAATGCCCGTGGCAAAACCCAGTTCTGTAGCCCGCGCAATGGCTTGCAATAAAATGGGGTAATAAAGAAACGTTTCGCCGCCTTCAAAATAAAATTCGTTCACCGTGCCCAACCCCAATGCCTGCTGAAACACATCTTCCAACTGCTCGCCGGTGAAGACGCCGCTTTGCCAGGGACTACCCCAGACAAAACAGTGATCACATTCAAAATTACATTGATAGGTCAGTAACACATGGATACTGTTAAATTTCATCTTATGCCCTCCTGCAGAACGGGCTGTGCCTCGGTCGCCTGGAGTTGTGCAAACACCGATGGAAACCGGCTCGGTTCCGTATGCGGCAAGAACAAGGCGGAGGTAAACGCCTCATAAAAGCTGTTATCGGCCGAAAGTTCAATGTAGGTCATGCGAGCGGCAATATCGCTAATGCGCTGTTGGGCGGTCTGGCTGAGCAAGGCATAATACGCGCCTAACACGGCCGTATTCCCCAAAAACTTAAAATTCTCCCAGGGCGCGTCCGGCAGCAGCCCAATTTGGATGCCCTTCTCTACGTTGATATATTTGCCAAACGAACCGCCAATTAACACCTGTTCGGCGCTGTCTAACGGTACGCCCACGCTGTCTGCCAGCACCGAAATACCGGCATACACGGCCGCCTTCGCCCGAATCAGATTGTCAATATCCACATGGGTCATGGTGATGTCACGGCCGTGCCATGTCTCGCTTGCCCAGGCCACCACATACTCCGGCCCATTTTCTCCCTGGCGGATGCGATTCGTACCGAAATGTTGGTTTAAATGGCCACCTTTATCAATCACCCCGGTGAGGAACATCTCCGCCAGCAGCGAGATGAGGCCGCTGCCACACAGGCCGCGTGGTTTCTCATTGCCAATGACACGCCAGGTAGGTTCAGCGGTACGGCCGTCAATCCACACTTCTTCTATCGCTCCCCTTGTGGCTCGCATTCCGTCTTGTACACCCGCGCCTTCAAAGGCCGGCCCGGCGGAACAGGCGCACGTCACCAGCCAGTCGCGGCAGCCCAGGACTATCTCGCCATTCGTGCCAATGTCCATAAACAGGCTCACCGGCAGCGCATCATCCAGCCCGGATGACAGCACCCCGGCGGTAACGTCCGCACCCACGTAGCTGGCGACGCCCGGCAAACAAAGCACTGTCGCCTCCGGGTGGATATCCAGGCCGATTTCTTTGGCGACAAAAGTGGAGGGATGGTTCACGGCCGTGACAAATGGACTCAACCGGATGCTCTCCGCCGAAATCCCCAACAGCAGGTGCATCATAATGCTGTTGCCGACGATAGTGGCCTTCACCACCTGCTCACCGGCCGCCGACCACCGGCCACTTGCCTTCTGCACCACCCGCTCAATCAACGTGTTAATGCTCTGCAACACCAACTGTCGCAGTTCTGCTTGTCCATTATTTTTGCTGGCAAAAATCACGCGGGAAATCACATCCTCGCCGCAGCGTATCTGGCGGTTGTATTCGGCCGCCTGCGCCAGCACCTCGCCGCTCATCAAATCCACCAGCCAGACGGTGACGGTGGTGGTGCCAATGTCTACTGCCAGACCTAAAAGCGGCGTTTCGCTATGGCCGGGGAGGAGGGTTAGCAGTGTGGCCGTATTCCGTAAACCGTAATCCGTATTCAGAACGGCCGTGACCCGCCACTCCCCTGCCCGCAACACAGCACCGATTTGCCGCAGTAGCGATAGCGAGATTTGCAGATTTTCAAGGCCGGTTTGTTGGCGCACGGCCGTTTGCAGCCGACTCCAATCATCCCGTTGGTCATCCAAATTTGGCGGCGACAGGGTCAGGTAAAGGCGTTGGATCGTCTGGTCACGCTGCGGATCATAACCCACGGGCACAGTCACTTCGACGGCCGTGCGATCCGTCGTCAAGGTGCGGTCTAAGGTCTCCTGCGTAGGTACGATGACCTGAGCATCTCCTTCCACCACCGCCTGGCAGGCCAGGGCATAACCCGCGGCCACATCCGCCGCCGACAACCGCAGCGTACTGCGCCGCCGCACCCCGCCATTTTGGACCTGCACGGCGCAGCGGCCACAGCGCCCCTGCCCGCCGCACGGCTGGGCAATTTGCACCCCGGCGCGCACGGCCGCATCTGTCAACAGAGTACCGGTTGGCACAACGACGGCCCCATTGCCATCAAACGAAATCGTATGTTCACCCATTTTCCGCACCAGGAATTTCATTCCCAGACATATGGCGCAAGGCTTTCCAATTAAATAGCAGAATGAGCAGAATGGTTGTGGCGACAACAAAGGAAACGGTAATATCTATAATCAATGTCCCTTGGGCCACAAACTCGCCCAAAAAATCAAAAAGCGCTAAACAAAAAAGAAAAACGAAGCTGAACGGTTTTCCTTGCCAGAGGAAAAATGTGTTGGTGAGGAACAAAATACCCACCAGGAATCCCGAAACCATCAACACACGATAATCAAGAACGACCTGACTGCGTATGCCCCTTAAATCAACAGCAAAGGCATACGTCACAACCATATGCTGCACAAATTTCTCGATAGACAGAAAAATGAGCAGGTAAAGCAAAAATGGTCGTTTTCTCAAGCCAGTTCCCGTCGCTTGCATATACCCATCGTTACATGGTCACGCTGGCAGACGTCCCATTGCGCCCAAGACCCATTTCATGCACTTGTGACCAAAATCAAAGAACATCAAGGGGCAGCCGCCGTCAATGACAACGATATTGTTTTCACGGCACACGGCCGTTGCCTTATCCGATACACTCGTGCCGCCGAAGGTATTGTTGTGCATCCACACGCGGGAAACGTGGGCGGCCACACAATCCTGCACCACCTGTTCCGCCACCGCCGGGCTGGTGACAATCATCATGCCATCCACCCCGCCAGTTACTTCTTGCACGTGGGGATAACAGGGGTCGCCCTCCGGCGTAGTCGTCATGTTGGGGTTGACGGCAAACACCTCATATCCTTTGTTGCGAAAGGCTTTGTAAATCAGGTTTGCCGTCTGCTTCTCATCGCGTGAAACGCCGGCCACGGCAATCCGTTTTTGTGAAAGAAATTCGTTTGCGAGTTCGTTAAAGTTGCTCATAGTCCATTCCGGTAACGCGATTTGCCAAATCGCGTTACACTAACACTTGCTTCATAAACTTCGGCACGTCCACCGCTTCGCGGGGGCCGACCTTCACTTCCCAATCAGGCAGTTCACCTTCGACTTCGCCGGAGAGCACGGCCGTGTGCCCTGGCAGCACCAACCGTTTCCCTTTACCGCTAACCTTGTCGGCCACGTTGAACCGCTTGACATCTTTGGCAATGCGTTCGGCGTCAAATTTGCCCGCCGCCCACGCCGTCAGCACACTCATCCCCTCGGATTCTGTTACCAGCAGCCAGGC
>CAYXUZ010000041.1:36078-40102 GCA_964467705.1 uncultured Ardenticatenaceae bacterium
CTCCACCTCGGTTTTCACGCTGAAGTAGGTGATGGAGAAGTTGGTCGTCACCAGCACCGGGTCATCCGGGCCGGGGTTGTTGATTTCGTACAGGCCGGGCTGCACCTGAATCGGCTTTTGCGGGTCGGTGTAGATGTTCTGGCGCAGCACCAGCAGCGGGTATGCCGTCTCCGGGGCGAAGTGGTCGAGGATGACAAAGCTACCATATTTGCCAATCGCCTGCGCCGCGGCGATGGTTTCCATTTCTGGCGTAGGCGCGTCGCCGGGAATGTTCAGAATCGGGTAGCCCAGGGCGCGGAAGGTTTGTTTGAGCGCCATGCGCCGCGCTGTGCTGTTAGCCGTCAATGTGCCGTAAAGCCCGCGCTGCGCCGGACAAATGACGATGTCTTCCATCCCGGCTGCCTTCACCTTTTCCGTCAACGCCGCCATCTCATCCAGCGTTTCCGCCTGCACTGCCAGCGCCGCCCGCTGTGTTTTTGCCACTTCAGCCATTGCCTGCCAGTTCTCGGCCGTCGCAAAGGCGAACAAGAGTTTTTGATCCACAGATTTCACAGATGGCGCAGATTCTTCTTCTTTCATCTGTGTGATCTGTGTAATCTGTGGATTCCCTAGCTCTTCTGGCGTGGCGATGAGGATGAGGGGGAGATGGGTGATAGCGCGCACGGCCGTGACCGCCGCCCCAAAATCCCCACCCCGCGCCTGTACAGCAATACCATCCCACTTCAGGTCAATGCCTACGTAATCCACCGTGTAGTTAGCGACGGCCGTGACCTTTCGCTTCATCTCTTCAACCGGTTCATCATCATACACCCGCAAAAACAAACCGGTGGGGCTGAAAAAGCGTTTTTCATGCCGGAACAACGCCACCTCATTGCCGGACAACACCTCATACCCGTTCGATTTCAGCGTAATCGGCCGTACCGGGGGCGCGGCCGCTTCCGACAACTGCGCCTTCGCCGCCTCGCTCACCGTCGGGCAGAGCGACAGTTCCACCTGCTTCGCCGCCAGCTTCATGGCAAAGGCCAGACAGGTGGGAAAACCACACTCCTTACAATTCGTCTGCGGCAGCAGTTTGTAAATTTGAATGCCTGAGAGAGCCATGTTTTTCTCCGTTATCCGTATTCCGTATTCCGTTATCCGTAATCCCAACCGTGTCATCTATCGGCTCACGGATTACGGTTCACGGGTTACGGATTACGATCAGTTCCCCGTCAACTCCGCAATCGCCAACCCCACCCGCCGCACCGTCTCTGGGTGGCGCAGGGTGAGGATGTTGGCGCCGGATTCGATGAGCATAACGGCCGTCACCGTTTCCCACGTAATCGCCCGTTCCTGCCAATCGCCCCAGGCCGCCGGGACGCCAACGCCCACTTTGGCCTCTTTGGTCTTCCACGCCTCTTCGCCGGGTGTGACCATCATCGGCAGTTGGGTCATGCCGTCGCCTTGCAGCGCCGCCAGCCGCAGCCGCTCCATCACCGAGTAGCCATACTCAAAGCCATAGCCCAGCGCCCCGGTGGTTGGATCCATAATCACCCGATCCAGCGGCAGGCCCATGTCGCTGATGAGGATGTTGAGCTGCTTGGCCAGGTTCACATCCATCGCCGTGCGGGCAATGACTAGATGGTCATTGGCCATCGCCGCGGCCACGATAGTACGGTAATTTTTATCTTCGCAGATGCCCAGCGCCAGCCGTTCCCCTTTGAAGGCGTCGGCGATGGGGACGAGTAGTTCGTTGTCTTTTTCAGCCTGGCCTGGCCCGACAACGATCATGGGTAAGCCAGTGGCTTGTAAAACGGTGCGGACGGTGGCTACGGCCGTGTCCACCCCATTCTCCAACCCCAACGACAACTGAATCAGCGCCGCACCCGCTTTCTCGGCCGCCTGCGCCCAACGCGCCGGGTCATTCATCACCTCGCCCCACGCCTGCAACAGCAGCGGCGACCAATCTTCCGGTTTGTGGTCTTTAATCTCCACCGCAATGACCGGCGGATAGGGCATAACGCCCTCAAAGTCCAGGAACGGCATCGCCGTCTCGCCGCCCACCGTCACCGTTTTTGTGCGTGTGCCACCCTGCACGGCCGTTGCCCCCAGTGTGATTTCGCGCACCTTGCCCGCCCATTTTTCTTTGGCGAGTGGGGTTTTGGTGGTGTCGGGCAGCCAGGGTTTGTCGGTGATCGGTAATCGGTGATCGGTAATCGGTGGCGCGTGATGCGTGATGCGTGATGTGTGGTCCGTCGGTGCTGGTTCCGGTTCCGGTGCTTTGACGATGATGGGAACTTCTTCGATGGCCGGCGGGGTTGAGACATCCGATTTTTTGAAAAAATCGGATGTCTGGGGCGCGGCGGATGCTGGGGGCGACCCACCCAATGCCCCCAACGCGGCCGTCAATGCCTGCCGCAGACTTTCTACCGCTTCCGCCGGAGTAGCTGGCTGGGCAGCTAATTCTCTGGCCTTGCCCAACAATTCCGCCTGTCGCAGCGCCTCCGCCGCCGCCTGCTGGAGCGACTGTGCCTGCCGCAGCGCGGCCGCCTGCGCTTGTTGCAAAAGTTCAGCCTGTGTTTGAGAAGCATCCACAGATTCCACAGATGGCACAGATTTTGGTATTTCTTCCCACTTGACTTCCTTCGTTTCCTGGTGTGCCATTGTCACTCCGAGAGCCTGTGCTGAGGTTGCCGAAGTATCTTCCGAGGAATCCCCTGACGTTAATTGTTCGGGTGGGATTCCTCGCTCCGAAGACTCCGCTCGGAATGACACTTCTTCCACTTCTTCTTCCTTTGCGCCCTTCGCGTTCTTCGCGGACAAATCCTCCGCGACCTCCGCGCTCTCTGCGGTTAAATCCTTCGCCATCGCCGCTTCGACAACGGCCGTCGCCTGTGCCATCAACTCCTCATCCGGTGCCGGTAAATTGGCCGGTTCGCGGCCCATCGGCCCCAAATCCAGCACCGGGTGATGCACCTCCTCCACCCAATCCTGCAACTGCTCCACCGTGTTGATCTTGTCGCCGTCGGCGATACGGTCAATCAGGTCGGGAATACCTTCGCGTTCGGCCACATGCTGCAATTCATCGGCCATCGTCTCCTTGATCACCTTGCTCAACCACACCACCCGCTTAAAACCACCATCGGCGGAAATAAACTTGGGGCTGATCAGGTAATACTTGCCCACGCCCATTACGCCCGGCGTTTGCACACCGCCGCCAGCCATGCCCGCCAGCGTACTGAACTTCATGCCTGCTGGCGTCATGCCCACATCCTCGCGGCTGACCACCATCACCCCTTCCACTTCCGGGATATACATGACGATACATTCAAAACAGCCACAGGCCGTCATCGGGTTTTCCATGATGCTGTACATGGACACATTTTGCACCGCGCCATGCGATCCCTTGCGAGCATAATCAATCGTGCCGCTCCAATAACCTACGTCGGGATCGAGCAACTTGCCCAATTTGATCGGCTGGTTGGGGCCGGTGGGGTTGATGCTAAAGCTGGCTTTACAGTCCAGCCAGTTATACGCGCCGCACAGCCCCAGCCGCTCCGGACTGACGATGCACACATGGTCAGGGGCAAAACTCTGGCAGAGCGTACAGGAGTAGAATTCGTTCACGGCCGTGTCCGTCAAATCCGCCAATCGCTGATTGCGGAAGTTGTACGCCTCCCGCGCCTGCGCCAGCCACTCTGCCAACGCCGCTGGGTCGGTGTAGAGCGTCACCTGCACCTTGTCCACAATCGCGCCAAAATCGGCATGGAAACGGGCATGTAAAATTTTGCCAAAATGGGTCAGGTCAAAGCCCTTATCCACCGCCGCCTGCGACAGGCGAATCCAGGCAATATCCCGCTGCCCAATGTGCTGTACGCCCGACGCACCATTCACAAAATAATGAATCTGCCGCTCCAGCACCGGCTCAAAATCCTTCTGCATCTCCCGCCCCGCCACCTGCACCACAATACCCAGATCCATCGCCCCCTTCGCCGGAATCTGGCTGAAATCAGGCCCCACAATCTCAATTTTGCCGTCGGTGAGC
>CAYXUZ010000042.1:0-3650 GCA_964467705.1 uncultured Ardenticatenaceae bacterium
ACCGCCCACCGCTCACCGCTCACTGCTCACCGCTTACTGACTCATAAGGAGAGAACTCATGGACTTAACTACCGTTCGTCAACTCAACCAGCACGTGGAGCGCGAGGCGCTTTTTGTGCGCGATTTACGCACCGAAATCAACAAAATGATGGTTGGCCAGCAAAAGCTGGTAGACCGGATGCTTATTGCCCTTCTCGCCAACGGCCACATTTTATTGGAAGGTGTGCCCGGCCTGGCGAAAACCCTGTTGGTCAAAACGACTGCCGACGCCATTCAGGGTGAATTTGCCCGCATCCAGTTCACGCCCGATTTGCTGCCCGCCGACCTGGTAGGGACCCCGGTGTTCACGCACCTGCTGCTGGCCGACGAAATCAACCGCGCCCCCGCCAAAGTGCAAAGCGCCCTGCTGGAAGCGATGCAGGAGCGGCAGGTAACGATTGGCGACACCACCTACAAAATGGAACCACTCTTCCTGGTGCTGGCCACACAAAACCCCATCGAACAAGAAGGCACGTACCCGCTGCCCGAAGCACAGGTAGACCGTTTTATGCTCAAAGTGCTGGTGGACTATCCCACCCGCGCCGAGGAACGGCTGATCATTGACCGCATGACCGGCGCGACGCTGCCGACGATTAACCCGGTGGTGACGCCCGCCCAAATTTTGCAGGCGCGGGAGACGGTGAAGCGGATTTATGTGGATGACAAGATCAAGGAGTATGTGCTTGATCTGGTGATTACCACCCGCCAGCCGGGGAGCAACGGGCTGCGCGACCTGAATAATTTGATCAACATCGGCGCTTCGCCGCGAGCCAGCATCAACCTGATTACCGCCGCACGCGCTCATGCATTCCTGAACGGCCGTGGCTTTGTCACCCCCGAAGACATCAAGGAAATGGCCCCCGACGTGCTGCGTCACCGGGTCATCACCACCTACGAAGCTGAAGCCGAAAACATCAACAGCGACCAGATTGTGCGGCGAATTCTGGACTACACTAACGTACCGTAATTAGGAATTATGAATTAGGAATTATGAAGGGAGAGTTTTTCATAATTCATAATTCCTAATTCATAATTACACCATTATGTTAACCAACGAACTCATGGCAACAATCCGGCGCATTGAACTGCGCACACGGCGGCTGGTGAATGACAGCTTTGCCGGCGAGTACCACTCCGTGTTTAAGGGGCGGGGGATGGAGTTTGATGAAGTACGGCCGTACCAGCCCGGTGATGAAATTCGCACCATTGATTGGAACGTGACCGCCCGTACCGGCACTCCCTACGTCAAGCGATACGTTGAGGAGCGGGAACTGACCGTCATGCTGGTGGTGGATGCGTCCGCCTCCGAAAATTTTGGGTCGGTGAAACGGTTTAAGCGCGAACTGGCGGCGGAGCTAACGGCCGTGCTCGCCTTTGCCGCCACCACCAACAATGACAAAGTGGGGCTGCTCATCTTCACCGACCAGGTGGAACTATACATCCCGCCGCGCAAAGGGCGCAAACATATCCTGCGCCTCATCCGCGAACTGCTGGCTTTTGAACCCAAACACAGCGGCACGAACATTAAACTGGCCCTGGACAGCGTGAATCGGCTGCTCAAACGCAAAGCAATCGTCTTTTTGGTGTCCGACTTCATCGCCAACCCGGACAGCTATCGCAAAGAGCTGGCGATTACCAACCAGCGGCATGACCTGATCGCCTTAGACCTGAGCGATCCGATGGAAGAGGGGATCGCCAATGTGGGTGTGCTGGCGGTGGAAGACCCGGAAACGGGGGAGATTGTCTGGGTAGATACCGGCAGTCGTGCCTGGCAGCAGGCATTCCGGCAGCGATTGGGCCAACTGGCGGCGGGCAAAGATCAGGCGTTCCTGAATGCCAGCGTAGACCGCATCCGCGTCGCCACGCACGAAGATTACACCACGCCCCTGACCCAATTTTTTGCGCAGCGGGCGATGCGGATAAGGCATTAGGGCTGTAGCAAGTGGCAGGTTGCAGGTGGCAAGTGAACGCAAAACCGTAACTTGCCACCTGCCACTTGCAACTTGCAACCTCGTGATGACCATAAGCTCCACTTAAGGTTGCCAATAGCTACTGTTAAAGGCAACGGCCGTACCCCTCGTGTATGCTGTCTTCATCACCGATAACCGATTTCCGATGACGGATAACCGGTTACCGAAAATGGAGATACAGCAACATGAAAAAATTAACAACAGGCATTTTGGTAGCTTTGGTAGCCTTGGTTTTGATGAGTGTGACGGCCTTTGCCGCACCGGCCAGCAAACCGACCGCCGGGCCATTTGAAGGTGTATTTACGGGCACAGTCAAGGGCGATCTGGGCAGCCAGACGACCCTGACGCTAGATTTAACCGACCGCGCTAACATCGTGTCGGGCGAGGCCACTCTGGGTACGGGGTTGAAAGTGAATGCGGGGCAGGTGTGCGGCACGGCCGTTATCCCCGCGGGTGTGATGTGGGCTGAAGGCGAAAAGTCATCCCGCCGCCCCCGTGAATTGTCAGCGGAATCCACCATTGAGGTCACGGGCATGGAAGTGACCATTGAAGTGGAAGGCGAGCTTTCGGCGGATGGGAAGACGCTGGATGTGACTGCCAAAATAGATACGCCCTGGATTTGTGGCCGGGATCCGGTCATCATGGGCACGCTGACGAAAGGTTAAGTCTATTTTCCCGGAAACTCCAAGTTTCCGGGAAAATAGCCACCCTGTGAACCGCGAGCAGTGAGCAGTAAACGGTAAATTACTGACCACTGTTGACTGTTCACCGGGTGTATGAAGGTCGGGACGCCTTCATACGCTCAACTTCATGTTTATCTCCTTACTTGCGCAACGGCGCGTCTGCTAGAACAGGCGCGCCGTTGCCGTTTCCATTACAATTGCCCATCGTGAATCTGGTTCCCCACTTCATCCTGGAAAAGTTTGCTGCTGGTGAAACAAACGGCCGTCTGCCTGCCATCGTCCTTTATGCTGACGTATCCGGTTTTACCCCGCTTACGGCCGCCCTCTTACAGCACCAGCACGATGGCGCGGAACTGCTGAGCGACATGCTGGCTCAGATTTTTCAGCCATTAATTGCGGCGGTTTATGCCTGGGGTGGTTTCATTTCTCACTTTAGCGGGGATGCACTCACGGCCGTATTTCCCACCACGCCCGATGCCCATGCTGCCGCTCACGCCGCCTGGCAAACGGCCGTGGCCGTGCAACAGCACCTGTCGCCCAACGAGCAGCCGCGCCGCTTTGCCACCCGCTATGGGGAATTTGCTGTTGGCGTCAAATCTGGCCTGGCGGCAGGCGACCTGACCTGGGGCATTCCCGAACATGATGGCAGACACACCTACTACTTTCGCGGCGCGGCCATTGACCAGGCCGTGCAAGTTGCCCATATTGAAGGCGCGGTGCAGGCGCACGAATCATTGTGGGCGTTGCTCGAAGCGGATACGGCAGACCCGAAGCGACTTCGGGACGTGCCTGCCGCCCAACCTGTGCCTGCCCTGCCCCCCGTGCCGCCCATCAGCCCAGACCAACTGCGCCCCTTCATTGCCGATGCCATTCTGGATATGCCCCTACAAGCTGATTTCCGCACCATCTGTCCCATCTTCCTTTCCTTTGAAGCACCCGGAGATGGCCGCGCCGTCCA
>CAYXUZ010000042.1:3660-8504 GCA_964467705.1 uncultured Ardenticatenaceae bacterium
CGGTGGCGTTTTTAGTCGCCTGGAATTTGGCGACAAGGGCGGCCTGATCGTGCTCTGGTTTGGCGCGCCGCTCAGCCATGAAAACAATGCTGAGCGCGCCGCCCGCTGCCTGCTGGCCTTACCCGGACGAGTCAGTCATTTACCCGTCCAGTGGCGGGCCGGGTTCACGCTGGGGCTGGTCTGGGCCGGGATTCGGGGCGCGCCCATCCGCAGCGAATACACCACGTTTGGCACGGCCGTCAACACCGCCGCCCATATAGCCGTCTCTGCCAATTGGGGGGAAGTGTGGTTGGATGAAACGGCCGTGCCCGCTCTACAATCACTCTTTACCCTCCAGCCATTAGGCCCCCAAATGCTCAAACACCGCGCTGTACCCCTTTACCGGTTGCTGGCCGAAAGTCTGGCCAACCCTTTGTATCGTGGGCAGATGGTGGGCCGCCAGGCGGAGTTAGCCCAATTGATGCAGGCGATCCAGCCGATTTTTGACGGCCGTGAAAACGGCCGTTTTGCCGGTCTGATTGGCGTGCATGGCGATGCCGGTATGGGCAAAAGCCGCCTGCTCCATGCCTGCCGCCAACATCTCACGCCCCAGGTGCATTGGCTGGAATGCCCCGCCGACGCTATTTTGCGCCAATCGCTCAACCCCTTTCGTGCCATGTTACGCACCCATTTTCAGCAGTGGCCGGAGAGAGCAACGGTCGAAAACCAGGTAATTTTTTTCAGTAAGCTGACTGAATTACAGCAGCAGTTGGCGGCCAATGAGGATGTGCGGGCAACGGCCGTTATGTCCGAATTACAACGCACCCATTCCCTTCTGGCTGCCCTGGTAGACCTGCTCTTGCCCGACTCGTTGTATACGCAGTTGGAACCCCGACTGCGCTTTGAAAACAGCCTCATCGCCCTGCAAACCTTTATCCAGGCGCAGGCGTTGGCCGGGCCGCTTATCCTGCATCTGGCCGATGTCCATTGGCTGGACGATGATTCCCGCGACTTCTTGGGCCGCCTTTGCCGCCAACTCACCGGCTATCCTGTTGCCATCGTTCTGTCCAGCCGTTACCAGGAGGATGGCAATATGGCCGCCTGGTGGGCGGATGTCCCCGTTGCCCAAAGCCACATTCACCTCGCCTCGCTCACCACCCCCGATATTCACCGGCTTTGCCAGCAGCTATTAGCACATCCCGCCGCCACAGGCCTGGTGAACTATTTGCGGCAAATGGGGAATGGCAACCCGTTTTTTACCGAGCAACTGACGTTGGAACTGGCGGAGCGCCAACTGTTGGTGACAGATGATGCCGGCGCCTGGCAACTGGTGCAGCCAGAGGCAACGGCTATGCCCGCCAGCCTGAATGCCTTGCTCATCTCCCGGCTGGATCGCTTGCCCACCGCCGTGAAGCAAGTTGTCCAGACGGCGGCTGTGCTGGGACAAAGTTTTGATGTGCCGGTGCTGGCGGGCATGGTGGCAGAACCGGCGCGGTTGCCGGTGCTGTTGCAGCAGGCTGCCGTGCGGCAGATAGGCGCTTTTCTGGGCAAACAGCGATTTATGTTCAAACATGCGTTGTTGCGTGAGGCGGCTTATGAGATGCAGCCCCGTGCCCATTTGCGCCAGTTGCACCGGCAGGCAGCCACGGCCGTGCGCCAGCACTACGCTGCCGATCTGTCCGCGTATTGGGGCGAAATGGCGTATCACCTGGAAACGGCCGTCCGGCTAGGGCTGATCGATGTACAGATTGAAGCCCGCACCTGTTTGCAGGAAGCAGGCCATGTGGCCGCCCGGCAGTACCAATTGTCGGCGGCGCTGGATTATTACGGCCGTGCCCTCGCTCTTACCCCAGCCGATGACCGGGTGGCGCGCAGTGATCTGCTGCTCTGGCAGGAGGAGGTGGTCGAATGGCAGGGAGACCGGACGGCGCAGGAAAAGCTGTTGGCCGAATTGGACGAGATGATGCCGATCCTGGACGTGCGTCGGCAAACGGCCGTTGCCCTGCGCCAGGCCCGTTTTGCCACCCTGCGTCCCGATTATGACCATGCGTTGATCTATGCCAAAAAAGCCCTTGACCTGGCGCAGACGACGCATGACCCTCTCTGGCTGGCCCAGGCGCAGCGGCGGTTGGGAGCCATTCATTATCGGCGGCTGGAATTTGACCAGGCGGTTAGCGCCTTACAGTCCGCTTTGCAGTTGGCGCAGGGGCAACAGGCTATCCCCTTGACTATCAAGTGCCTGAATGAACTGGGCATGGCGTTGGATGAACAAGGCCACTTTGCGGTGGCCCAGGTCTATTATGACCAGGCGTTGACGCTGCAAAAAGAGATCAATGATTTGCACGGCGAAAGTATCACCCTGACCAATCTGGGCTGGCAGCAGGTGATTCTGGGTGATACAGTGGCGGCGCAGCGTTATTATGAACAGGCGCTGCAACTGGCACGCCAGATTGGGCATCGCCTGAGCGAAAGCAACGGAGCCACCAATGTGGGTGTGATGGCCTTTATGCATGGTGATTTTGACCAAGCGCAACAGTATTATAAACGGGCGCTGTGGCTGTGCCAGGAGACGGGCAACCGGCGCGGCGAGGCTAATATGTATGCCAATCTGGCGCTGCTGGCTGTGTACCAGGGCGACTATAAGCAGGTGTTGGTCTATGGGCAAACGGCCGTGACTATGGGTGAACTGTGGGGTAGGGCCGGTCTGATTGCTGAAGGTTGCCTGGCGATGGGGCACGCCTATCACCGGTTGGGCCAGCCAGATATGGCACAGACGGTTTATGAGCGGGCGCGGCAGATTTGGGCGGCTTCGGCACGGCCGTTCCGTACCGTAGAGCCGTTGGCCGGTCTGGCAGAGGTGGCGCTGGCCCAAGGCCACCTGGCCCAGGCCATGCACTACGTTGCACAGATTCTGCCGCATGCCGCCACCGAGGAGTACGCCGGTATGTATGAACGCTTCTGGGTAGACCAGGTTTGTTATCAGACGTTGCGTGGGGTGGAGGATGAACGAGCGGAGAGGGTGCGGGCGACGGCCGTAACTGCCCTGCGAGCCAAAGCCCAAAAAATAACCGACCCGGCTACCCGTGCCCTATTTTGCCAAAACTTCCTGGCGCACCGGTGGTTGTTGGGGGAAAAAGTAATTGAATAATTGAGTAATTACGCAATTACGCAATTACACCCCAAAATCAGGTATGATTCCCCCATGCTAGAGCAAATTATCGCCATCACGGGCGTAGCTGCGCGGTTGTGGCAGTCGTTTAGCGTGACTTCGCCAGGCGGGATTCCCTTTGCCGGGTATCTGTGCCGCCAGGAGAGCGAAAAGTTGGGGATGCTGGCGGTCACCGAACTGGCGGGTGAGGAGCGGCTGGAATTTATCCCCGCCATGCCCAAAATCCACTACCCGTATCATCAAGAGAAGGATGGCTCGGTGCGCGTAGCCATTCCGGTGGCGCAGAACGTCAGCGATGCGCGATTCAATGTGAAGTTGGACGGCACGGCCGTCATCTTCTACCCCCTCGCCGACAAACAAGGCAACCTGCTGGAAGTGATCCCGCGCACCCGTTTGCAGCCGGTGTTGCAGGCCAGCCGCTGGGGGGATTGGCACGCGCTGCTGGCCGAGGTGTTGCCCGACCAAAAGCCAGTAGAAGAAGCCATTCGGGTACAAAAGGTGGTGCTGGTTTTTGAATTGTGGGGCTACCGCAACCCGCATCTGGTGAAGTATGACACGCCGCTCAAATTGACGCTGCACACGGCCGTGTCCCATCGTAAACCGGTCAGCTACCGCAAACTGGCGGACATCGCCAACCGCTACGGCTTTGATCTCATCCCCACGCTGGAAGTGGCCCGCCCCGACCCCGACGGGCTGGCGCAGGCATACCGCCGCCTGCAAGCCCAAATGGAAGCGCACAACCAGGCCGCCGGGGCGGACGTGTTTGTGGAGGAGGGGGCCATCCTCATGCTCTCCACGCGGGACACGGCCGAATATTGGAAATGTAAACCTCCCACGGTTGAGGACGCCAACGTGGGCAAGACGGACATTGAACATGCCCTGCACAAAATGTTGGAGAATGGCTATGACTTTGGCGACGGCCGTGTCGCCGACCTGCACACCGAACTGGAAGCTGACTTTGACCCACCCCGCGTAGAAATGGCCGCCGAACTGATCGAGCGCGTCTACCGTGAATTTGTGCTGGAACTGCAACAACGGGATTGGCTGCGCCACCTGGTGGCTGAATCCGGCCTGGACCCCCACGACACGCCCGCCCTCATGCGCCACCTCTCGCAGCACTACCCCAAAAACCAGATGCGTTGGGTGTATACGGCCGTGAAAACCCTCTACGGCGACTGATGTTCTTAACGCCGAGGCGCGGAGAAAAGCGGCTGCTCTCCCCCTTGCCAGTTTTCTGCAAAGCACATATAATACATCAATCTATTTTGATGTATTATGGCGGCAACTGATCAGGCCTCACCCCATCACCTGCTCACCAGATGTTTACTCTACCCGATCCCCCCAACGTCTTGAAACTGTTAGCCCACACCGTGCGCTGGCAAATTGTGGTTGCGCTGGCGCAGAGTGATTATCGGGTACAGGAGTTGGAAATGCGGCTGGCACGGCCGCAAAACCTGGTCTCCTACCACCTGCGGCTGCTGCGGGAAGGGGGGCTGGTGGGCGAACGGCGCAGCAGCGCCGACGGCCGTGACGCCTATTACACCCTCCACCTGGACAACCTGCGCACCGCTTACCAGGCGGGCGGCGCAGCGTTACATCCTGCCCTGGCCTGCGTCGCAACTCCTGAGACTATCCCGGCACGGCCGTACCGCATCCTCTTCCTCTGCACCCACAACAGCGCCCGCTCCCAACTGGC
>CAYXUZ010000042.1:8514-40057 GCA_964467705.1 uncultured Ardenticatenaceae bacterium
TGGCGACCATTCCGCCACCGAGCCACATGAACCTCCTGCGGCTGGCGGAGGGCATCATGCGGGCGATGGGTGGGGCGCGGGTGGAAGTGTTTAGCGCGGGCAATGAGGTCACGGCCGTGCATCCTCTGGCAATTCAGGCGGCGGCTGAACGCGGCCTGGACATCAGCCAGCAGCAGGCCAAACCGATGGACGAGTTTGCCGGGCAGAGCTTTGACGCCATCATCACCGTTTGTGACAGGGTGCGTGAAGTGTGCCCCGTCTTCCCCGGCGAGCCGCCGCACATTCATTGGAGTTTGCCTGACCCAACGGCCGTGACCGGCACAGCGGACGAACAGTACCAGGCGTTCCTGAACACCGCCCAGGAACTCGCCACCCGCATTGATTATTGGCTCAAGCGATTGTAGGGCGATTTGGAAAATCGCCTTACAGGAGTTGAAAATGAATCAAATAACGATTTTTGGGGATATACATGGCAATATGCCGGCGCTCACGGCCGTGTTCGCGGACATCGAATCGCGCAATCTGACCAACCTCTACTGCCTGGGCGATCTGGTGGGGTACGGCACATCCCCCAACGAGGTGATCGCCGCCATTCGCGAGCGGGGCATCCCCGCCATCATGGGCAACTATGACCTGGGTGTGGGGCAGGACAGCGACGACTGCGGCTGCGCCTACACCGACCCCACCGCCGAAGCGTTAGGCAAACGCTCTATCGCCTGGACTAACGCGCACACGACGGCCGAAAACAAAGCCTTTTTGCGCACATTGGTAGACAAAATCCCGCTGCAACTGGGCGACCTGCGGGTGGTGCTGGTACATGGCAGCCCACGCAAGGTGAACGAGTATTTGTTTGAAGACAGGCCGGAAAGCAGCCTGGTGCGTTTGCTGGATATGGTCGAAGCCGATGTACTGGTATGTGGGCATACCCATTTGCCGTATCATCGGGTGTTGGGCGACGGCCGTCACGTTATCAATGCCGGCAGCGTAGGCAAACCGAAGGATGGGGATCCACGGGCGTGTTATCTGGTGTTAGGGGTGGACGACCGTGAGCTGCAAGTCGAGTTCATCCGCGTCCCCTACGACGTGGAAGCAGCGGCGAGTGCTATCGAAGCCAGCGACATGCCCCATGAATACGCTGAAATGTTACGGGTGGGGAAAGGGTAAGCTGAATGACAGATGTCACACCAGATTCGTGACAGCCATAACTAACGAGTGAACCCCAAAAGCATTATATTCAGACTTATGAATATAGTGACGTCATCTGATCCCTTTACGATTCAAGCGAATTACTTCAAGGCATTGGCGCATCCGGTGCGGTTGCAAATTCTGGCAATTTTGCGCCAGGGTGAAGCGTGTGTTTGCCACCTGGAAGCCATTTTACACAGGCGGCAGGCATACATTTCGCAGCAGCTCATGGTGCTGAAAGAGGCCGGACTGCTGGCCGAGCGCAAAGAGGGGCTGTTTGTTTTTTACAGCCTGACCGACCCCCGTCTGGCGGCCATTCTGGACAGCAGTTTACTTGATGAGCCGTTACTAGCAGCGCCGACAAATGGGTGTGCCTGCCCAACTTGTGTGCGTGAAACGTGATGCGTGACCAGAGACCTGACAGGTTTTTGGCCTGCAAAGTCTTGATTTGAACTGGAAAAAACCTGTCAGGTCTGAACGGTTACGGCAAAGGTAAGGAAAGTAACAATGGTTGAATATATCGAGTTCACACTGGACAAATTTACGTTTAAGGTGGCGACCGACCGGTATTACCACCGGGATGGTGTGTGGGCCAAAGCGGATAACGGCCGTATCACCATTGGCCTGTCTGACTTTTTGCAGCAGCGCAGCGGGGACATTGCTTTTGCCGAAGTGGCCGAAGTGGGCACGATGCTGGCGGCGGGGGAAGAGGTCGCCCACATTGAAACGATCAAGGTAGATGTCAGTTTGCCTGCGCCCGTTTCCGGTACGGTGGTAGAAGTAAATTCCCGGTTGGAACTGGAAGCCGAGATCATCAACCAGTCGCCGTATGAAGAGGGCTGGCTGGTGGTGCTGGAAGCGGCCGATTGGGAAGCTGACCGGGCCAATCTGCTGAACCCGGATGCCTATTTTGCCCATATGCAGGTGGAAGCGGAAGAGGAGGTCAAAAAATTATGACCACAGCAACAGATAAAATAGTCGTCGTGCCGTGCAGCGGCATTGGCAAGACGTATGGCACGGTCAGCCGCGAGGCGGCATATGAGGTGGTGGACGATTTACGGCCGGAAACCAGCCAGCTTGTGCCCCTGTCGCTGCTGGTGTTGGGCGAGGAGGGAGCGTGTACGGCCGTGGCCCACAACCCGGCGATTACCATTGATGGCTGCAAACTGGCCTGCGCCACCAAAATGGTGCAGGAAAGCGGCGGCGTGGTCGCCCATGATCTGGCCGTGCTGGACGTGTACCGCCGCCATCGCCAGTTCAAACCACAGGGCATTGCCGAACTCAACGAAGGCGGCCAACAACTGGCCCACGCCCTGGCCGAAGAGGTGGCGGCGCTGATAGACGCGATAGAGCAGCCAGCTCAAGGAGGCAAAGATGCCTGAGATAAGACCCAAAAAAGTAGGAATTGTGGCCTGTTCCGGCGAGGAAATGGCCGAGGGCACGGTGACGCGGCTGGCCGCTTTGCGCGTGCTGGAAACGCTTCGCCCCGAAGAAACCGTCACCATTTGCCTGCCGCTGTTCCTGGCGGGCGGCGAGGGCGACCGCGCCTTTGCCCGTTATTACCCGACCATTGCCGTAGATGGTTGTGACCTGCGCTGCGCCGCCCGCGCCACGGAGATGTACTCCGGCAAACCGGCGGCCAGCGTGGTAGTGACAGATATTGTGGCCGAAGAAGGGATTGGCCGGGTGGAAGGCCGTCGCCGTTTGAACGAGGCGGGGCAGCAGGCAGTGGCGGCAACGGCCGGGCGTGTGGCCGCACTGGTGGATAAACTGCTGGCTCCGTATGCCCGCCCCAGCAATGGCACATCTATTGACCTGGAAGTGCAGCAGCCGCCAACCCAGGCAGCTTGCGCCTGCGGTTCTGGCATTCCGGTGCAGACGGTGGCGCTGAACGGCCAGACGGTAACGCTGGTGGCGCTGCCGCTGATTCTGGCGCAGTTTTATGAAGAAGGAAAACGGCCGTGCGCCGATACCACCCATGAACTGTTGACGGCCGTGCAGATTTACAACCCCATCCCCGTCGACCAGACGGAACAGTATGCCGACATGCTGCAAGCGGCATATGCTCGCTTTTTTGGGGAGCAGGAGGTGAAGGTATGAGCCGCACGGCCGTTTATCACACCACCGTCAACTGGAAAGGAGAACATTGGGGGCATATTGTCATGGGCAATGGGCCGGAGATGGATTTCTCCGCGCCGCCCGACGCCCAGGGGCACGCCGGGGTGTTCACGCCGGAGGATGCCTTTGTGGCTGCCGCCAACACCTGCATTATGATGATGTTTATCTGGGCGGCGGAGCGGTTTAAGCTGCCCCTGCTTTCTTACGACTGCCGGGCCGAGGGGACCAAGCTGATTGAGCTAGACCGGACGGAGATATTTACCCATCTGCGGTTCTACCCGGTGATTCGGGTGGCGGGCGATGGGGGGGACACGGCCGTGCTCGAAACCCGTGTCCGCCGCGCCCTGCAATCCGCCCAAAAATACAGTCTGGTCGCCAATTCGGTGAAATCGGAAATCATCATCGAGCCAACCATTGAGATTGTGACTGGCGGTCAGTGACTGGTGGCCGGTACCAACCACCACGAACAACAAAAATTCATGATTCCTAATTCCTAATTTTCAGAGGAGACACCTATGTTAAACATAAAAGTACTTGGCCCCGGCTGTGCGAACTGCCAACAGGTGGAAGCCGTAGCGAAACGAGCCGTTGGCATGTTGGGTCAGCCGGCCCGCATTGAAAAAGTAACCGACCGCAACCAGATTATGGCCTATCACCTGCTGGCCACGCCAGGGCTGGTGATCAATGAAAAAGTAGTTTCGGCCGGGCGCATTCCCAGCGAAGCCGAAGTGACCACCTGGCTGGCGGATGCTCTGGAAGCAGCCTGAAAGGAGCGACTGCCATGACCGATTACGTAGCTTACCATGCCCATCTGGAAGAACGGCTGGGCCAGTTGGGGCGCGAGTTGGGCGGTCCGATGGCCGGTTTTGCTCGTCTGCACCGCAAGGCGGTGGAAGATGGTGCGTTGAGCGGCAAGGTGAAAGAGTTGATGGCGCTGGCTGTGAGCGTGGCTATCGGTTGTGATGGCTGCATTGCTTACCACGTACATGACGCCGTAAAAGCGGGCGCCAACCGGCTCGAACTGTTGGAGACCATTGGCGTTGGCGTGTTGATGGGTGGTGGGCCAGGCTCCATTTATGCCGCCCATGCCCTGGATGCTATCGAGCAGTTCTTGCCGACGGCGGAGGCCGTATGAAAAAGAATCTGCATGCTGTCCTGGACGATGAAGAGATCATTGAATTGATCCGCATTCTCATGGACGACGATGCCGAAGCGGCTCTGGCTTTCTTGAAAAAACATTTTAAGGGCCAGGCCCGCGAACTTCTGGAAGGCGGCTGAAAGGTGATGATCCAGGCGCCTGGGGCAGGCATCCGGTAACTGCACGGCAATTTATTCCCGACGGATAAAAGCGATGTATTTGAACGGGATTGCTCTGACCCATACATATCCCTGTCTGGCGGAACCGGGCAAGATTATTGTGGATGGACGGCCGTCCCGGTCGCTGGCGGAAGTGATACCTTTTCTAGCGACGTTGCCGGGAGTGATTGCCTATAACCCGGACGGCCCTACTCTTACCTTTCGCCGCCAGCCAGGGTTTATGACGCTGTACGCCAACCGGGTGACGATAACGCAGGTACACGACGCTGAGGAAGGGCTGGCACTGCTGGCGGTGCTGGTGGAGGCAGTGAATGTAACCTGGGAACATCGGGCTGAGTTAACGGCCGTGACCCAACACCGCCGCCGCCCCCGTCCCCTGGATGTATATGCCCTGCTGCCCCAGACGAACTGTAAACAATGTGGTGAAGCAACGTGCATGGCCTTTGCTTTTGGTCTTATCCAGCAAAACCGCACTCTGGCCGAATGCCCGGCGCTGGCTCAAGACCCGGCTTTTGCCAGCCGACGGGCCACGCTGGCGGCCATGTTCTAACAAAAAAAGGAAAAGAAGTTCAACTTTTCCGAAAAGTTGAACTTCTGAAACTTCGAGATGAAACGATTACTGGTGATCTTGGCGCACCCGGATGATGAAAGTTTTCCCATTGGCGGCACACTGGCGCGTTATGCGGCTGAAGATGTGGCCGTGACGCTGGTATGTGCTACGAAAGGGGAAGCGGGCATACCGGGGTACTCGGCGGCAGCAACGGCCGTTATCCGAGAACAGGAATTACGGGCCGCCGTCCGCGTGTTGGGGGTGTCTGACCTCCGGTTTCTGGGCTACCTGGATGGGCATGTAGGTGAAGTGGATGAGGAAACGGCCATGACCCGGTTAGTTACCCTGCTCCAGGAGATACGGCCCCACGCGGTCATCACCTTTGGCCCCGATGGCATTTCCGGCCATCCTGACCATCTGGCTGTGCATCGCCTGGTAACAAACGCCTTTGACCGTGCCGGGTTAGAAAGCCACCTGTATTACATTGCGCCGTCTGAAGCAACCCACCAGGGGTGCGGGGTCATTCCTTCCCAGGAGGTAATCGGCGGTCCGGTTGCTGCCATTGACGTGGGCGATTATTTGGTGACGAAGGTGCGGGCGGTGCAATGCCACGCCAGCCAACATCCCCCTTTTATGGGCAACCCGGAAGAGGAAGCCTCCCGGCTGGTGTGCCACGAGTATTTCACCCTGGCGCGGCCACAGTTGGCTGACATTGCCTTAACCGATTTGTTCAACCAGCCAAAGATTTTTTCAGGCGGTAATACATTCAAGAAAAGGAATATAGCGCCATGTTATACATTGTTATTAGCATCATACTATTTGTCTTGTCTTTTGTGGCTGGCATGATGGGTCTGGGGGTGGCATTTATCGCCACGCCGGTCTTGGGCTTATTTGGCTTCGAGTTGAAGCATGTGATCATGCCCTGGTCGTTGTGGTTAAATGGCATTACGGCTATCTCTACGGCCGTTGCTCTGGCGCGGGCAAAACTGGTGGATTGGCGTACGGCCGTGCCGCTGCTCATCATTGCTACCATCGTCGCCCCTATCGGCGTCTGGCTACTACAGTTTGTGTCTACAAATGTCATCTGGTGGATATATGTCGGTGTGCTGTTTTTCCTGGCTTACCGCATGGCTTTCCCGCCGCAGATGGATGATGCCCACCCGCCCGCCATTCCCGACCCTACGCGCGTAAAAGCGGGGGGTGCGGCGGCCGGTATTGGCGTGTTTGCCGGATTTCTGGGCGTAGGGCCGGGTTTCTTGATGCTGCCCACCCTGGTGGTATTGGGATACACAGCGCGGATTGCGGCCGCGACAACGGCCGTTATCGTCACCCTCCCCTCGTTTTCAGCTTTTGCCCGCCATCTGGAATTAGCGCAGTTTGATTGGACGATGCTGATTGTCACCAGTATTGTGGCCGTCATTGGGGCGCAATTGGGAGCCAGGTTCATGGCCAAGCGCGTCAAAAGCCTCATCCTCACCCGTATGTTTGCCGTCGCTCTCGTTTTTCTGGCCGTGCAACGCGCCTGGGTTTTATTGGCAAGCTAAAGGTTTGCCGCAATGAGGAAGAACCCATGATTACCTTACAAACCGAAATCCCGCTATTGGATGCCAGTGACGTGGCCGAACCACTGCATCGTCTGGCGGCCCATATAAAGGCACATTCAGCCTATACCCAATTTATGGATGCCTATCGCGCCATGCATGATGATGTCAAAGCGCAAAGTCTGCTGGCCGAGCTACGCGCCCACCAATACCAGAGGATTGACGCGGACAGCTATCACCAACTCTTACAGCAGTTTAATGCCTGGCCGTCTGTGCGGGCCTATCAGGCTGCTGAAGAGGAACTGCATGACCTGATGCAGGCTCTAGACGCTGTGATTAGTGAGGCTGCCGGTATTGCCTTTGCCGCCAATGCCAGGCGAAGCTGTTGTGGAGGTTAACGATGATGACTTTATCACCCGAACTGTACCGGGCGGCCCAGGATGTTGGCCTGGCGCTGCGCCAACATGAGGCGGTGCAGCCCTATTTGCAGGCTGCTGCTGATCTGGCCGCCGATGTGGAAGCGACGACTCTGGATGATCAGTTTGAAGCTGTTCGTGCTGACCTGATAACACGACAGCGCGCTGGAGAGGATTTGCCCGTAGATGAGGTAGAGGCGTTTTACAGTCTGCGCACGGCCGTTACTGCCAATGGGCTGGTTGAAAACCGGGACTACACACTGGCGCTGGCTAAGGAGTACCTGGTTCAAGTGAGCGCCAACTTGAATCGCGCTTTGGGGTTGGATTACGTGATGATGGTGCTTTCTTGACCCTGTATTCTACAGGCAACGGGCCGATAACGGCCGTTGCCCACGTACAGGTAGTGGTAGACGGTAAAAGGAGTCGCCATGTTAATTGGGAAAAATGATCTATCAGAACAAATATCACCTGAAACGTGTTGTAACTTCGACGATTTCCTTGAAGCTATGGTCAACGAGACACGCCAGCGTATTTTGTACCTCTTGCAGGCAAAAGAACTAAGCGTTACCGACCTGTGTACCCACTTTGACCTGTCCCAACCGACTATTTCCCATCACCTAGCCGTGCTTCGTCAGGCCAATCTGGTTTTGGTGCGCCACGAGGGCCAATGGGTTTACTATCGGGCCAACCAGGGTTGCGTGGCCGAATGTTGCCAACAGATATTGGCACAGTTTCATCCACCTCCTGACTGCTTCCCACGGGGGCCGGTATGAAAGAAATTATTATTTTACCAGCAGCTAACTGCCGCCGCAGACAAGGGGAAGGCATAACCATGTTAATTCAGATTATCGGCCTGGGCTGTCCCAAATGCCGTCAGATGACCGCCGAGGTAACGGCCGTTGTCACCCAATCAGGACTGGAAGCGGAAATCGGCCGTATTGACGACCCTTTCACCATTGCCCAAATGGGCATCTTCAGCCTGCCACAGTTGATGATTGACGGGCAACTGGTGCGCTTTCGCTATCACGGCAGTAAAAGTATTGAAGAACAATTAAGGAAAGTAAGCACATGACTAACCACGACAAACGGTTTGACCCGCAAAAGCGGCACGGTCTCCTCAGCGAGAATTTGTAAAATCTGTAGCTCTGTATAGATTGGAGAAAATAATGAATTACCCTGAATATGTGACCCGAGAAGAAGTACAACGCATTTGCCGGGAATTGGGTTTCCGCGATTGGACCGCCCTGCAAACCACCGCTGTTTTACCGGAAGAAGCCGCCCGCTTGCAACAAGAGGTCGGCGAAGAAGCGTTGCAGATTTCTGCTGCCGCCTTCCAAAGTGGACTAGAGGTGGAATTGGAGCATGGCTTGGCCTATAGCGGCGCCAATGTCACCAACAACCACCCTATCCTCACCGCCAAAATCGTCCTGGCTCACCTAAAGGAAATGCTCGATTATTACGAGCGGCTGGACGTGGCCGAAGGGGAAGGTGACCTATTGAAGGCCATTATCGCCGGGGACGTGGCCAAAATCCGCCAGAAGTATGCCAAACTACTGGCTGCCCGCATCCATCTGGCGCAAACGGAGCAGCAATTGTTGGCCAAAACGATGAGGTAACGGCCGTTGCCTGGCAGCCGTCTATGGTTGAAAATACTGTACACGTCTGCACAACAAGGAGTAAACAAGGGCAATGATGAAACCAACGGCCGTGACCGCCCATAAAACCCAACGACTGCTTATCATTCAGTGGGAGGATGGGCATACCAGCCGTCTGCCTTACGCCGGGCTGCGTGCCAACTGCCCCTGCGTAGAATGCAAAGGTGGACACCTTTACATGGGTACGCCGCCCGATCTGGAGGTTATGCGCGATACGCCCAACGAAGGGGTAACGATTGAGCAAATTCAGGCGGTGGGGGCCTATGCGCTGCAATTTCAGTGGAGTGATGGGCATTATACCGGCATTTATACCTGGGAATACCTGCGCCAGGCTGACCCAGATGAATGAACCACGGATGATACGGATGGGACGGATAAGAACGGTTTTGGGTCTGTGTTAATCTGTTCAATCTGTCAAATCAATGGTTAAGTTGATGAGTTCCTGGTTTAGCTGTTCATAACCGGCCACATTGAGGTGCAGTTCATCGCTCGCGTATTGTGGCTGCAAACGGCCGGATTCGTCGGCGAGCAGGGTGTAGGCGTCCAGAATGAGGACGTTTTCGGCGGTGAGAGACCGGATGTGGTCGTTGATGGTGGTCACGGCCGTGTCTATTTCCGGTGACCAGACCAGACGACGCTGCCAGGGGAATTCACCTACTGGAAATACCGTCGTCAAAATGACCGTAGCGCCCATCGCGGTGGCTTCTTGCACGACCTGGTTGATATGGTGCTGACAATTGGCAATGATTTGCTCCTGGTGAGCGGGGAAAAGGGCGACCGTTTTCAGGTCGTTGATGCACATTTGCACGATGAGGATGTCGGGTTGTAACGGCCGTATATGCGCGTCAAACCGACCCACAATCTGGGCCGATGTCTGGGCACCAATGCCCCGATTGATGAAGTGGATACCGGCGAGGTCGTCTGGAGGAGGCCATTGGGCCGCGCGGGAATCACCAAAAAAGACGGCCGTAATGCCTTCGGCCTGGTCTGGTGGAGTGGCCGGAAAATAGCCCAGGTTGAGCGGGTCTAAACGAACAGCATTCACGGCCTGGTATTGCTGCCGGGCATAAAACAACAGGCCGACATTAGCTGCCAGAGAGATGATTAACAAAAGCAGACCGGGAATCAGCAAAGTACGGGTCCAACGACGCATAAAATCCCTCCTGATGACATAGATGTGAGAGATTATGACAGAGGGGGGTGTAGTTACCGATGGTTTAGGTGTTGGTTGTGAATTACTCAGGTGCTTGACAGCCATCCAGCAGGTGGGTGTAATCCTGCCGTTTGCGAATGAGCGAATAGTGATCGCCATTGACGAGGAGTTCGGCGGGTTTGAGACGGCCGTTATAGTTCGACGCCATCGCATAACCATAAGCGCCGACCTGCATGATTGCCAGCAGGTCGCCGGGCTGTAACGCAGGCAAACGGCGATCTTTTGCCAGCCAATCACCCGTCTCACAAATGGGGCCAACCACGGTGTATGGGGTGACGGCCGTTTCATTTGTTGTTTCTCTGATGGGTAAAACGGGGTGGTGAGCGTCATACAGGGTGGGGCGAATCAGGTCGCTCATACCGGCGTCCACAACGGCGAATTGGGTTCCGCCCTGGCTTTTAGTGTAGGTGACACGGGTAAGCAAACAGCCCGTTGGCCCCACAATGGAGCGGCCAGGCTCCATGACCACACCATAACCGGCGGCGAGAATGGGCTGCGTCACGGCCGTGACCCAATCCTCAATAGAAATCCGATTTGTTTGAGAAATCGGATTTCTGGGATCGCCATAATCAATACCCAATCCCCCACCCACATCCACATACTCCAACCGGATGCCGCTGCTGCTTAACTCATCGGCCATCTGCACCAGGAAGTGGGCGGACTGGACAAAGGGGGGCACGGCCGTAATCTGGGAACCGATATGTGCGGCCAGCCCAACTGGGTGCAGGTAGGGGTGTTCGCGGGCGCTGTGCAGCAGGGTCACGGCCGTTTCCGGGGCTACGCCAAATTTGTGCCACTTTTCGCCGGTGGTCATGTAGGGATGTGTTTCCGCGTGAATGTTTGGGTTCACCCGCACGCCAATGTCGGCCACTGTCTGCCTTTCGCTGGCGATGGCGGCAATCGCTTCCAACTCCATCGCCGATTCCACATGCAGGGCGCGAATCCCGGCATCCAGCGCCATTTCAATTTCGTCGCGCCGCTTGCCGACGCCGGAAAAGATGATTTTGTCCGGCGCAAATCCGGCGTGCAGTGCCAGAAACAGTTCACCACCACTGGTTACATCAGCGCCTAAACCGGCTTCTGCCAGCAAACGCAAAATGGCCGGGTTATTGTTCGCTTTGATGGCGTAACAGGGCAATGCGCCAGGAGCAGAGGATACAAACGCCGTTGCCCGCGCCTGCAATTCGGTTTGGCTGTAAACATAGATGGGTGTGCCCACGGCCGTAGCTATTTCAGCCAGCGACACACTTTCACAGTAGAGTTGACGGTCCTGATAATGAAAAGCTGCCATAGTTTGAAGTCCGATGCCTGTAATCCGTGAGCCGTAATCCGTGAGCCGATAACTGGATCACTAATTACCGATTACAGATAACCGATTACGCAATACCGAATTTTACTGGCAGCCGAAGTCTGACACAAAAAGTTCTTTTTCTACGCTTTGGCCGTCCCCAGAGACCACCCGACCGGTACCGATAACGGCCGCTTTGTTGAGAGTGCTAATTTCAAACCCAAAGCCTTCGTTGATGAGAGGCCCGGCCATTTTTTGCTCATTCCAATAATAGGTGTAACGGCCGTCGCCCCCATGGCCCATCATAAAAACTGTGCGGTAATAGATGTTATTCTCGCAGCGGGGGCTATTGACAGGGTAGATGTCCAGTGTCAACAAAGGACAGCTTCCGCTGCGGCAGGTGGCCGGTGTGGGCGTGAAAGGGATGCTGGTCACGGCCGTGTCCATGAATGGCAGGTTATCAATTTCTCCCGCCCACTCCAGGCGTGGCGCATGGACAAATCCTTGCATCCCTTCGCCATTTTCTACAAAAAGCCATTCGCCGTTTTCCGAACGGCCCAATACGGTCACAGCCTCGCCAATGCCGATATAGGTGATTTCTGGCGCGGCCGTGTCTGGTTGGGTGAACAGGCTAGACGCTACTTGGGCTATCGCCAGGGTGGCCGTGATGGTTTGGGTGGGAATTGGGGTAGAGGAGGGTGTGGTTGTGGCTTTGGGTGTAGGGGAAGGGGTGCCCGTGGGCATGGCCGTTGCCGTTTGTGTTGGCTCTGGCGTAGCCGTCGGCGAGGTGGTGGGGGTGTTGGTAGAAGTGGCCGATGGAGAAACAGGTAGTTGGGCGGCACTGGCGGTTGGTTGTGCCAGTTGTTGTTGCCAGACCCAGCCGCCAATGAAGATAAAGATGATGAAAGACAAAGCCATGAATAGTAAGGCCGGTTTTTTGTGGCGGGTTAAGGAATGGGTCGGTGTGGTGGGAGTAGGCCGCAGTGATAATAGGGGGGTAGGTGGTGGTGTTTGGGGATTTTGGGCCAGCACAATGCGGCTGGCATTTTGATAGGCAAAGGAAGCCCATTTATACGGCCGTGCCCCATTTTGGGCCGTCTTCCGCTGCATTTGCTCATGGACATAGGCAAATGCCTCGTCAATGGTGACACGGCCGTTGCAATCCTGGTCAGCCGCGCCTGTTTTCAACCCCTCAATGAAAAAATGGGTAAATAGCGAAGGCATGGCCGAACCTGTAACCGCGTCCTGCCGCCATTCATACTGCACCCTATCCGCCGCCGACAGGATGACCCGTTCGTGCCCATTCCGGTTAAAGGCGTCATCGGTGGTCGCCACCCGGCCGATTAGTTCCCGACTGTCCCGGCTGCTGGCGTTGCTAAAAGTGCAATCAAACACGACGACTTGTTGCCAGGATGAACTATCATCCATCACTTCGGCCAGATAAGAGGCGGGAATGGCGGTGGCGCGCAGCAGGTTGTGTTCCGTATCAGGAGCGGCCAGGTAAAGCCTCTCTTCCGCGCCCACCACCGCATGACCCATGAAGTAGAGCAGCAGCAAATCCTCCTTGCCGCCAGCGGCAAAGAAGTGAGCCACGGCGCGCCGGATGGCGTCAGCAGGTTCGTCTACCAGCGTTGTTACCTGGTCAAACCGGCCCACGTGCGGGTCGCGCAGCACATCTACCAGCCGGTGGATATTGGCGGTGGGGCGGATCAGGCTGGCCAGGGTGTGATCTTGATATTCACTGTTGTTAATGATGAGTGCCAGCCGTCGTCCGGCCTGTAGGTGGGGTGGTTCCACCACAACGGCAGCAACCGGCAATTCCACGTCCGGTGTCAGGGCACAGATAGCCTGGGCAAAGACGACGGCCGTTTCGTAGCGATCCTCCGGGTGCTTGGCCATGGCTTTGTTGATGATGTTTTGAATTTCCGGGGGCAGGTCGGGGCGGCTGTCTAAAATGCGCGGCGTGGGTTCAAACATATGTTTGACGGCCACGGCAATAGGGGTATTAGACTGGTAGGGGTGTTTGCCGGAGAGCATTTCATAGAGCATGATGCCCAGAGTATAGATGTCGGAACGGCCGTCTAATTCCGTGTCCCCTTGTATTTGTTCTGGACTCATATAAGCTGGGGTGCCCACCGCGCCGCCTGTGTCAGTCAGTTGGGTGGTCGCCTTGCTCATCTTTACCGTGCCAAAATCGGAGATGTACGGCTCACCACGTTGGTCAAAAAGGATGTTGCTCGGTTTGAGATCACGGTGGACGACTTTGTGCGTGTGTACTTCATCCAGGGCAGGCGCCAATCGGCTTATAATGAAAGCGGTATCTGCCAGGCTCATTGGCCCCTGGTGCAGTCGCTCAGCCAGAGACCCCCCGGTCATAAATCGCATAACCAGGTAAGGTTGTCCCTTTTCCTCGCCAAAATCATAGACAGGGACAATGGCAGGGTCGGCGAGCGCGGCGACAACTTTGGCTTCCCGTTCAAATCGCCGCCGGAAAGTAGAATGATGAGACAATTCCACCGGCAGCAATTTAATAGCCACTTCCCGCTCAAAATGGGGATCATGAGCGAGATAAACCGTTGACATCCCGCCACGACCGAGTTCTGCTTGAATTCGATAACGGCCGATCGTTTCAGGTACCATCACGATTAAAGTATAGAAAGCGAGCAATGAGCAACAACGTAAAATTAGCGGCTTGTTCACGTGGCGATGGGCAATCAGTACAGAAGTACCGGGGTTTGCTATTGCTAAACTGCTGTTTGACGGCCGTGAATACAATATGACCGATAACCCATTTGCCATGCTTCTAAAATGAGAAATGGTCTGGTATAATGGCGGCGTTATTTATGTTGAATTGCAGATAAGGGATGTGTAGAACAAATTGAGGAGGTATCATGCGAACACCTGCAATAGTTATAATTTCCCTCTTGTTGATGGCACTGTTGATGGCAGCGTGTGGTCAACTAGGTGGGGGCAGTGAGACGGAAAGTCCTGAAACGGCCGAGGTTGTCCCTCCCACACCAACAAACACGGCCACACCTACACCCACTTTACCGGCTACTTTTACACCCATTGCTGCCAGTTTTGGTGGTAGTCTGTATGTGACCGGGGGTACCCGGTCTGTGCATATTGTTCAGGCTGGGGAGACATTGGGCATTTTGGCAAAACAATATGGTGTTACAGTGGAAGCCATTGCCAAAGCCAATCGGATTTCAAACTACAATCTGATTGAGGTTGGTGAGGTGTTGTATATTCCACCATGTGAGTAACCAGACCAACCATTAGTGAAAATAAAAAAGCCCACATTATGTTGTGGGCTTTTTGTTTGTCGAATTTGGACATTTGCCTACATGGTGGGCATGGGCATGGCATCCATTTCCGGTTCGGGTGGAGCCTCTTGCTCTTCTTTGTGTCGCAGTACCATGGCGTCATCTTGTATATCTATGTACACCGTTTCGCCATGATGGAACCGCCCGGCCAAAACCGCATCCGAGAGGCGATCTTCTACTTCCATCTGAATGAGGCGGCGCAACGGCCGTGCCCCAAATTCGGCATCATAGCCATGTTCGGCCAGCCAATCGCGGGCAGCGTCAGTGGCTTCAATGGTCAATTCATGGTCTACCAACCGGTCATTCACCTCATTCAAGATAATGTCCACAATGCGACGAATGTTCTCTTTACTCAACTGCCTGAAGACAACAATGCTGTCCACGCGGTTGATAAATTCGGGTCTGAATTCCTTCTTGAGTTGGTCGAGCAGTGACTTTTGCATTTCTGCATACTGCTGGTTGGCTTCGGTCACATCATCGCGGCGGAAAGAAAAGCCGAGGTTTGGTCCCCGTTTGATGGTATCCGCGCCCACGTTAGAGGTCATAATGATCATAGCGTTGCGGAAGTTGACCTTCTGCCCTTTGGCGTCAGACAAATGCCCCTCTTCCATGATTTGCAGCAGCAGGTTAAATGCTTCCGGGTGCGCCTTTTCAATTTCATCAAAGACGACAATGGAGTACGGCCGTCGCCGTACCGCTTCCGTCAATTGCCCGGCGTCTTCATACCCCACATACCCCGGCGGCGAACCCACCAGTCGGGCCACGTTGTGCCGTTCCATGAATTCGGACATGTCCAACTGCACCAGCGCATCTTCGCTGCCAAACAGGAAGGTGGCTAACGCTTTGGTCAGTTCCGTTTTACCAACGCCCGTAGGGCCGAGGAAGATGAACGAACCAATGGGGCGGTTGGGGTCTTTTAGACCGGCTCGGGCACGGCGCACCGCTTTAGAGATGGCCTCAATCGCTTCTTGTTGCCCCACAATGGCCTTTCTCAATTCATCTTCCATGTGCAGCAGCCGTTCGGATTCTTCCTGGGTGAACTGGTAGACGGGGATGCCTGTCCACATCGCCAGCACTTCGGCAATGTCTTCAGCGGTGACGCTGACGGAGTATTCGCCCTCGTTGCTGGCGCGCAGACTGTCCAGCTGGCGCTGCAACTCTTCCTCACGGGCGCGCAAATCTTCAGCATATTCGTAACGGCCGTCTTCAATAGATTGTGTCCGTTCATCCCGAATTTCGCGCAGCTCGTCATAGGCTTCACGAATATCGGCTACATGGGGCACACGATACATACGCACACGAGAGGCGCTCTCATCAATCAAGTCAATTGCCTTGTCCGGCAAGAAACGGTCGGTAACGTAGCGGGTGGAGAGATTGACGGCCGCTTCAATCGCTTCCTGGGTGATGAACAGATTGTGATGCTGTTCATATGCCCCCTTGATCCCCTGCAAAATCTGCACACTCTCCTCCGGCGTCGGTTCGTCCACGTAAATCGGTTGGAAACGCCGTTCCAGGGCAGCGTCACTTTCAATATATTTGCGGTACTCCTCCAGCGTGGTGGCGCCAATGGTTTGTAATTCACCCCGCGCCAGCGCCGGTTTGAGAATGTTGGCCGCATCTACGGAACTACCGGCCGAACCGGCGCCCACCAGCATATGCACTTCGTCAATAAACAGGATGGCATCGCTGGATTTGAGTTCTTCAATGACCCGCTTGAGTCGTTCCTCAAACTGGCCTCGATACATCGTGCCGGCGACCAGGCTACCGACATCTAGTTGCAGCACACGCTTATTGTTTAAGATATCGGGGACACGGCCGTCAACAATTCGTTGCGCCAATCCTTCAATAATGGCCGTCTTCCCCACGCCCGGTTCACCGATCAGTGCTGGGTTATTCTTGGTACGCCGTGCCAATATCTGAATGACACGCTCAATTTCCATTTGCCGACCAATCACTGGGTCTAGCTTGTTTTCTTCGGCCATCGCCGTCAGATCGGTGGCTAATTGATCCACCATCGGCGTCTTGCTTTTCTCTTTCTTCGCCGGTGTACCACCCCGTTTGGCGGGTGCGGCCGTTTCGGTGGCTGCTACGGGGCTTTCTTTCAGCATCCGTCGTGTCTGGCGGCGAATTTGTTCGGGGCTAATGCCAAATTTACGCAGCACATCAATGGCCAGCCCTTCATTCTGGCGTGCCAGTCCCAGCAGCAAATGTTCCGTGCTGATGTAGTGCTGCCCCATACGGCGGGCTTCTTCCACGGCCAATTCCAGCAGTCGTTTGGTGCTGGGTGACAATTCAATTTTAGTAAACGGTGTGCGGGTTCCTGGTCCACCAGAGAGGCGTTCCACCATGGCCTGCACACGAGCGGCATCCAATCCTAATTCGCGCAACACACGCCCGGCGACGCCCCCTTCTTCCCGCAGAAGGCCAATGAGCACATGCTCACTGCCGATATAGCTATGGTTTAGCCGTTCTGCTTCTTCTTGCGCCAGACTTAATACGCGGCGCGCACGTTGTGTAAATCGTTCCCAGTTTTTCGAGTTCACCGGTGTTTACCTCGGTTTGGCTCGCCGGTCTTTCCCGGTAACTCGGTAATCGGTAATTGGTGAACGGTTTGACGCGCTCCCCGATTACTGTTCACTGAGTAATGCCAGGTCAGACTCGACGAATTTGGGAGAAGCGACCTGCCTGATGCTCAGCCCAAGCTGCCGCTGCTCCTGGTCAATACGAATAATACGAACCGATACTACCTGACCTACCTTCACAATGTCACGTGGATGGGTGACATGTGCTTCCGAAATTTCTGAAATATGAATCAAGCCCTCTAACTGATAATCATCATGCAGCCGGGCAAAAGCGCCGTATGGGGCCAGCTTGGTGAGGGTGGCGTCAAAAAGCTGCCCTACCTGGTAATGTTCGTCAATAGTTGTCCAGGGATCAGGCTGTAAACGTTTCATGCTTAATGCCAGCCGTTCCTTTTCCTGGTCAATGGCCAGCACCTGGACTTTGACATCCTGTCCCGTTTTCAGAACTTCGTTGGGGTTATTGATGCGCTTCCAACTGATTTCAGATAGATGGATCAGCCCTTCCAACCCGCCAATATCCACAAAAGCGCCAAAGTTTGCCAGGTTGATCACACGGCCGTCGAACACATCCCCCTCTTTAATTTCCGATAACAATCTGGCCCGTTTGCCCTGGCGGATTTCCGTGGCGGCGTCTTTTTCCGAAAGAATGAGACGGTTTCGTTCCGCATCCACTTCCACCACTTTCACCAAAATGGGCTGCCCCACCGATTTCTGCAAAGCGGCCTGACTTTGCTGCGTGGCCTGCTGCCGCTCCCGGCTAAATTGGGACTTGGGCACAAAGCCACGCAACTGCCCAATTTGCACCAGCAGCCCACCCTTGTTATGCCCGGCAATGCGCCCTTCGGTGGCCTCTTTGGCGCGCAGGCAATGTTCCATGTTTGACCAGTCCTGGTACTCTACGGCCTTGATAAAAGAGACGATCAGGTTGCCTTGTTCATCTTCCAACGAAACAACGTAGACGGGCACTTCATTGCCTATCGCCAATTGAGTACGAGCCTCCGGCGTGAGAGTCTGCACCTCGGCCATGGGGATAATCCCTTCCGACTTGGCGCCAATGTCCACCAATATCTCGTTGTTCCGGTGCGCCACCACCCAACCTTTTCGGGTTTCGCCTGCGGCGGGCAGGTTAAAATCCTCACCCAATAAAAAGTCCATGGGGTGGCTCTCTTCACTATCTGTAAAGGTTAATTCATTAACCAAATTATTCTTCCCATCCTTTGTCACATTGCACTTTAGCCTCGATTATACTGGGTTCAGAATGGTTGGCAATAACACAATTGGCCCGCTAATGAAGTTCATACGGCCGTGTGCGCCCCCCTTAACGATAGGTTATTATTGACCTTCATGTCACACCAGCAATGGTTAGAATCTCGGCCATACCTGCGCGCTTTCCTTTTGGGGAGCGTGCTTTTTTTGGCCGCGTTTTTGCCTCGGCTGGCGGCCATTGACCGGTATGTGACGCCTGACGAGTTGGTCTGGGTCTTTCGTTCGGTGCAGTTCCGGCAGGCGCTGGGGGCCGGGCAATGGGCGGACACGCTGACGGCGGGGCATCCCGGTGTCACCACTACCTGGCTGGGGGCGCTGGCGGTGAGTGGACAGTTGGCGCTACGGCCGTCTGACCTGCCCACTTATCACTGGATCACCCATCTGGCCTGGTACGCCCCGGAAAATACAGCCATGCTGCCCCGGCTCTATACCTTTTTAAGTAGTGCGCGGTTGTTAGTAGCGGTGGTCAACAGTTTAGGGGTGGTAGCGGCTTTTGGGCTGGCACGGCGGCTGGTCGGCCCTACCCCCGCCCTGCTCATCGCTCTCTTGCTCGCCTTCGACCCCTTTCTGGTGGGTCTGTCCGGTCTGCTGCATGTAGATGGTTTGTTGACCACCTTTTCCACCCTGTCGTTATTGTCATTGGCGCTGGCCCTCAACCGGTCAGAGAAGCCGTATCTCTGGGCGGCGCTGTCTGGCGGGCTGGCCGCCCTGGCCATCCTCAGCAAAACCCCGGCACTGCTGTTGCCGCCATTTGCGGCACTCTTCATTTTATTGTCAATGTTCACGGGTCGAAAAAATCCTTTAGCGGGTCGGTTCAAACAGATGGTGGGGCAGGGTATAAGCTGGTTAGTGACCTGTGTGCTGCTGCTGGTTGCCCTGTTCCCCGCTTTGTGGTGGTCGCCGCTGTCGGTGGTGCAGCAGTTAACCGGGACGTTTGGTGAACATGCAGCGGAGGCGTTACGGCCGTCCACCTTTCTGGGCCAGATCACCTTCGATCCCGGCCCGTTTTTTTACCCGCTCATCCTCGCCTTCCGCCTCAGCCCGGTGGTATTGTGTGGCCTCATCCTTGCCATTTTTCTTATCACCCGCGCCCTCTGGCGGCGCTCTGAACGTGACCCCTGGCTGCGGCTGCCCACCTGGATTTTTATCGTCTGGCCCATCCTTTTCATCACGGCCGTGACCCAGGCAGCCCAAAAATACGACCGCTATCTGCTGCCCGCTATACCCGCACTCGTCATCGTTGCCGCCCTGGGCTGGACGCATTTGCCCGCCTTGCAAAAGCGGGTGTCAACTGTAATCTCGGCATTGGCAGGCATTCAGGTGGTCTGGCTGTTGTGGGTCATGCCCTATCCACTCACGGCGGCCAATCCGCTGTTGGGCGGCACGGCCGTTGCCCGGCAAGTGATGGAACTGGATTGGGGCGAAGGCACCAGCGCCGCCGCCCGGTGGCTGGCTGCCCAACCAAACGCCGTTGACAGCACGGCCGTCGCCGGCATGTCCCCCGCGCTGGCCTCCTTCTTCCCTGGTCGCACTCTGGCCTGGACGCCGGACAATCTGCCCCAGGTCAATTACCTGATCACCACGCTGGACAGCGGCAACCGGCAACCAGAGCCACCCATTCCCGGCGCTGTCCCCGTTCATACTATCCAACTGAATGGGCAGGATTGGGCGGTGATCTATCAGGCGACGCCAACGGCCGTGACCACCCCCCCCACGCCGCTGCCCACTCCCGTTCGTTTTGGCGACGCCATATCCTTGTTGGCAACCCAGGCTGAGGCCACACCAACGGCCGTACACGTCGCCTTGAAATGGCAGTTGGCGCAGCCGGTAGACGGCCGTTATGCCGTCAAACTCAGTCTGCTGGATGAAACCGGGCAATGGTGGGCCGGTCTGGAAACGCCTCTGCTCAACGATGTCTATTTCTACCCCGAACATTGGGGCATGGCCGAGACACCCATTGTCCACTACCGGCTGCCGTTGCCGCCCGGTCTGCCGCCTGCGGTATACCAGGTGGAAGTAGCGCTGTTTGATGCCGCCACGCAGGCACAGTTGCCGCTGTTTACCGCCGATGGCGCCTTTGTGGGCATGAACCAACCGGTGGGCCAGGTGCAAACAAGCCTGCCGCCAGAACCCGTTTCCGCCACCCAATTTAACCCGCCCATCGCCGTGATGACGGATTGGGGTAGCCTGCGCCTGTTGGGGGGGCGTGACTTTCCGCCGCCGTCAGTTGTGAACGGCGACAACCTGCTGCTGGATTTGTACTGGCGCGCCGACGAACCGCTGCCATCTGGTTTGCAGGTGGAAGTGAGTTTGGGTGATCTGGTTGTGCACCAGCCGCTCAGCCGCTTTGACACCGGCAACTGGCGGCCCGGCGAGATCATCCATGAAAAAACGGCCGTCCCCATTCCCGTTGATATGCCCGCTGGGGTGGTTGAATTGTGGCTACGGCCGTTGGCCGCCGACGGCGCAGCCTGGGGTGAACCGTTTCGGGCCGGGCAGGTGGAAGTGATTGCCCTCGACAGGCAGTTTGTGTTGCCGCCGGATGTACCCGTCTTGCGCCACGACCGCTTCGGTGAACAAATGGTATTGCAGGGCGCGGCTTTGCCTACCGCGCCCTTAACTGTCGGGGAAACGCTCAGCCTGACGCTTTACTGGCAGGTGGCGCAAAAACCAGACCAGATCGTCTCTGCCTTTGTCCATCTGCTGGATGAAAACGGCCAACTGGTGGCCCAGTCTGACCAGTGGCCGGGTGGCCTGCCCGCCCATCTCTGGGCAACAGGGCAAATTATCGGCGACAGCCACACATTGTCCCTACCTGACGACGCCCCACCCGGCCTTTACCGTCTGGCGATTGGCCTCTACTACCCGGCCAACGGTTTGCGCCTGCCCGCGTTTGACGCCGACGGCCGTGCCCACCCCAACGACCAGATCATCCTCCCCCTGGAGCCTGCCCCGTGAACCGAGACCCGTTTGCCGTAACTCGTGAGCCGTTATCCGTAACCCGCTCTCCGATTACGGATTACGGGTCACGGATTACGGATTACCGATTACGAATTACGCTTTACACTCTGCTCCTCTTCGCCTTTGCCCTGCGCCTATATGCCCTAGACACACAAAGTATCTGGTGGGACGAGGGCATCAGCCTTAATCTGGCACGCTCCCCGCTCCCCACCATTTTGGCCGACCGGCTAAACAACATCCACCCGCCGCTCTACTTTATTCTGCTCAAAGGTTGGGTGGCGTTGACCGGGCTAAACGCCTTTAGCGCGCGTTACCTCTCCACCCTGGCCAGCCTGCTTCAAGTCGCCGCTATCTACGCCGTCTGCCGCCGCTGGTTTCGTAACCCGTTTACCGTAATCCGTCATCCGAAGCCCGATTACGGATTACCGATTACGGATTACGGATTACCGCTCACTGCTCACCGCTCACCGCTCGCTCCTCTTCTTGCCGCCTTCCTCGTCACCATCTCCCCCCTCTCCGTCATCTACGCCCAGGAGGCGCGAGTGTATGCACTGTTGCCGCTGGCCACGCTGGCATTGTTGGCGATTACGTGGGAGATTAGAGATTGGCGACTGGAGATTGTCAGTGAATCTCCAATCTCCCCATCTCCCCATCTCCCCATCTCCTATTGGCTTATCCTGGCTCTGACCGAATGGTTTGCCCTGCATCTGCATTATGTGATGGCATTTCTGGTGGTCTATGTGAGCGGCTGGCTGCTGCGGGCATTTGTTAGAGAGCGCCGCTGGCGAGATTTGCACCGCCTCATGGTCACGCAAGCGGCGGTGGGGCTGGCCTGTTTGCCCTGGTTTACGGCCGTGCTGCGCAACTGGACGGCCGTGCAAGCCGAAGCCAACGCCGGTACCTACCTGGCCGAACCGGCCCCCCTGGACTTTCTGCTCAGGCAGGTGTGGGTCTTCCACCACACCGGCCTCACCGGCACGCTGGCCCGCCCCGGCGTCTGGGAATTGTCGGCGCTGTTGGCGTTGGTCACGGCCGTTCTCGTCCTTCTCCGCCTGACCGTTACCCGTAATCCGTATTCCGTAAACCGATCACCGATTACGGATTACCGATTACCGATTACCGATCACGGGTCACGCATCACGCATCACGCATCACGCATCACTACCCGCCTCCTCCTCCAATGGCTGCTCCCCCTCAGCGGCGCGCTGCTGGTCTGGACGGTGCGCTCCTTTTCCCATCCGCGTTACATCGTCTTTGCCGCCATCAGCTTTATACCCCTGGCAGCCTATTTGATTGCGCCCGGCGTTCTCGCCAGCAACCGGGCCATTCGTATTGTTGAACGGGTGCTGGCGTTCACCCTTTTGCTGTTACTGCTCATTTTGTCCGGTGTGGGTTTGGCCTTGTATTTTGGTGATCCGCAGATGGCTAAGGATGATATGCGCGGCGCGGCCGATTACCTGGAAACGGCGCTCTCTGAACATGACCTGATTATTGTGCCGGATGCGGGCTGGGCGTTCCCTTTTGAATATGAAGGCAACACGGCCGTTGTCATGCCCCAATTGTCTGACGGCGATGGTTGGGCGCGGTTGGCGGAATGGACGGCCGTACCCCAACGCCGCATCGCCCTGGTTTCTGCCTCAACCGGGCTGGCGCAGGGGCCGGCGGTGGTTCGTTTTGCCCTGGAACAGGCGGGATCATTGGTGGAGACACGGCCGTTTGATGGCCTGTTGGTGCAAATTTACGAGATAAACCAACCCGCCGTGCCGCCCGAATGGACGCCGCCGGACGCCTGGTTTGGCCCGTTGCAATTGACGGGCGTCTGGGTGGAATCGGAAGCAGATGCGGCCGTAACGCTGGCCCTGCGCTGGCAGTTGCACCAACCGCTAGATGATCGGGACACGGCCGTCTTGCAGATGCTAAACGCCGATGGCCTGCCGCTGGCGCAATGGGATGAGATATTGGTGACGGGCGACGGCCGTCCCACCGACCTGTGGGCGGTCGGTGAAGTGGTAACGACCACCCACGTGTTGCCCCTGCCCTGGGGCACCCAGCCGCAGCCGGTGACGTTGCGCCTGGGCGTGAACGGCCGTGCCGTCGGCCCCATCGAAGCGCATAACAGCGCCGGGCAGCCCCAAGGTTTTATGGTTGATTTGCCGCAAATAATTGTCGTGCAACCTGCCAACCGGCCCGGCGGTAATCCGTATGGCCTGTCACCCGAACTGCCCCGTTTGCCGGAACCCATCACTGTGGCGGATGGACTGCGGCTGACGGCCGTCGGCCAGGATCGCGGGCAGATCGGCGGCGGGCAGCTTTTACGGGTGGCTCTGGAATGGCAGACTACGGCAACGTTACCGGCGCTGAATCCGCGGTTGCAACTGGTACAAAACGGGCAAGTATTGGCAGATGTGCCGGTTACAACACTGTTTCCGACCGACCAATGGCGGATAGGTGAGGTCGTGCTGGAACATCATTTATTGGCAATTCCGGCAGGCGTGGCGAGTGGCACGGCCGTATTGCTGTTGGCGCTCGATGGGCAACAAATTCCCATCGGGCAGGTTGAACTCATCGCTTCTGACCACACCTTCACGTCGCCCACGCCACAGACGCCGCTCGACGTTACGTTTGGTGATGTGGCGCGGCTGGTGGGGTTTGATGTGCCAAACCAGGTGACGGCGGGTGAACCGATCCCCTTGACCTTGTACTGGCAGGCAGTGGAGGAAGATGTGCCGGTGGCGTACACGGTGTTTGCCCATTTGTTGGCGGCGGACGGCCGTCTCATCGGCCAACACGACGCCCCCCCGGCCAACAGCGAACGCCCCACCACCGGCTGGCTGGCAGGCGAATATATCACCGACCCGCACACCATCCCCTTCCGCGAGCCGGAATACACCGGCCCGGCGCAAATCGCCATTGGGCTGTATGATCCGGCGACTGGGGTACGCCTGACGCTGGCGGATGGGGTGGATCGGGTGGTGTTGCCTGGTTTTATCGAAGTGGGCAGTGGGCAGTGAGCGGTTAGCGGTTAGCAGTGAGCGGTGAACGGAATGGAAGGCTGCGAAGGGGTTATGAAAAAATCCGTGAGAATCCGTCTTATCCGTTTCACCCGTGATCCTATTTTCTGAGGCATGTTGAAAGCGACTTTTGAGGGGCAAAACCGGTGGGTGTATCTGGCGCTGACGGCCGTGTTGCTGGCAACGGTGCTGGTCTATGCCTCCTCGCTGGCGTTTGGCTTCATCTGGGATGACCCGCTCTGGTTTGGGCACGCCCTGGGCAAGGCGTGGTGGCAAACGTTGCTACCGAACGCCGATTTCCAGTTTTACCGTCCGCTGACCATGCTCTATTTCTGGTTATTCCGCCGCGCCGATGGCACCTTTGCCATTGAAGCAGCGCATGGTGTTCAGATTGGTTTTCATTTGTTGAATGTGGCGCTGGCCTTTGCCATCAGCCGCCGGTTGGGGTTGGGGCGCGGCGTGGCCGGCGCGGTGGCGGCGCTGTTTGCTTTTTACCCGATGGCATACCAGGCGGTGGCCTGGGCCGCACCGCAGCAGCCGCTCACGGCCGTATGGCAAAACGCCGCCTGGTTGAGTTATTTCTGGGCACGGCCGTTGCCCCCTATTACTCCACCACGCCAGGCCCAATGGGGGCTGGTTGCCAGTCTATTCTTTTTTGTATTGGCGCTGGCCACGCAGGAGAGCAGTGTGACTGTTGCTGTTATGCCCCTGTTGTATGAACTGCTGTTACGGCGCTCGTGGACGGGTGGGCGTTTATCAGCACTGTCTGCCGAAAACGGCTACCACAGAGACACAGAGGCGCAGAATTCAAAGAGAAACCCCTTCGCATTCTTCGCGGATTGGCTACGGCCGTATGGTTGGGCGCTGGTTTATCCGGCGTTGGCGGTCGGGTACGTGCTGGTTTGGCTGGCGGTGCCGCGCAAGGCGGGCATTACCGGCGCGTTTTTTGACGGCCGTAACCTGGCCTATGTGCTGCAAGGGTTCGCCTTTCCCCTGTTTGGGCGACCACAAGGGTATGCGCCAGATGGCATGTGGAGCGAATGGCTGGTGGCGGCGGTGGCGTTGGCCAGTGTGCTGGCACTGCTGGCGCTGGCGTTCTGGCGAGGGCGGGGGCGGATAGCTTTGTTTGCCCTGGCCTGGGTGCTGGCGGCGGTGCTGCCGATGCTTATTGGCCTGGGTTTTGCCTATGTGGCCCTGGCGGCGCGGCTGCTGTACGCGCCCGCGTTGGGTATTTGCCTGTTATGGGCCTGTGCCTTGTGGCCGCGAACAGGGGAACGGCGCGGGGTGCAGGTGGGCAGTGTGCTGGCGATTGGCCTGATTTTGCTGCAAAGTGTGTGGCTGTTGCGCCAGTTTGAAGCGGTGTGGCAGCAGGGAACCGACCATTTGCGGGCGGCGGTGGCAGCGTTGGATGAAGCGGACGACGGCCGTGTCCTTTTCCTCAACTTTCCCGACCGCTATGCCCCCGCGCGCCCGCCGTATCCGGTGGGGTATTGGGGACTGACGCTGGCGCCGGTAGTGGTGGAACTGGCCGATTTTCAGCGCGTATGGACGGGTGGGCAGGCGGCGTCGCTGTCCCACGCCATGCCCTGGCTGGACCAGGCGGAACGCGAGAATGGGGCTTATGCGGTGGATATGCGCGGCGTGATTATCCAGCCGGATGAACTGGCGGTGCTGGTGGCGGATGTGGATGGGGTGTATGTGTCGCGGTACGGGGCGGACGGCCGTTGGCAGTTGCAATATGCCGGCCGGTTAGAATCCGGCACGGCCGATGGCTGCCCTATTGCCCCAATCGGCGCGGACATTTGCCTGCATGAGGCACAGGTGATGGAGACGGCTGAGGGGATGGAGGTGACGCTGGTCTGGTCTACGGCCGTGCCGCTGCCACCACACCTGACCATTTTTGCCCATCTGGGCCAGCCCGGTCAGCCGCCCGTCGCCCAGGCGGACGGCGACACCTGGCGTGGCGCACTGCCGCTGGCAAACTGGCCCCCTGGCGTACGCATCGTCGAGCAGCGCACCCTGCCCCGTCCGACGCAAGATGGCCTGGCGCTGACGGTGGGGGTGTATAGCTGGGTGGATGGGCAGCGGGTGGGGGAGGTGGAGGTGAGCAGGTGAGGGGAGATGAGGTGACAAGGTGAGGGGGTGACAAGGTGAAGGGGGATTTGTTCAATCTCCCAATTTCTAATTCTCCCGTTCGTAAATGATCGCCTGGATGTGCAATTCCTGACGGCCGTCGGCCTGACCCCATTCGTCCTGGGTGTAAAAGGGGATGGTGAACTGGTGGCGGCTCATTTCGTCGTAGCCGTTTTCGATGACGGCCGTGTATTCCGGCCAGGCGGGCGCACCCCAGGGGCTACCTTCCAGTACCACCACAAATGGCACATTGGCTTCGCTTAGCTGCTGTTGGAACTGGGCCAGGTTCTCTGGTGTTGGCGGCTCAAGGACGGACGAGGGAACAGTCCAGGTGGCCTGGCTGGTGGTAGCCAACCGCCAGGTCAGTGCCGGGGCGCTGAATTGATCCCAGGGATTGATCAGGAAGAAGCGGGCGTCGGCAGGGATTTCGCTTTGCAGCCAGTCGGCCAGGTTGTTCAGGGCAGGGTGGGTTTCATATTCTACTTCCATGATGGCCCCAAACTGGCGGAAGCGGTCAGGCCAGGTACGGACGCTTTGCCCGACCGCCAGCAGCAGCAGCCCGGCGACGGTGAGGATGGCGGCGCGTTGCCAGGTGGGGGTTTGCGGCCAATTGTGGCGGGCAGTATCGTACAGGTGGGTGAGCATCACGGCCGTGAGCAGATGCAGCGCGGGCACAAAGGTGGCAATAAAGCGGGGGTTGAAGGGGTGATTGATGAACATGATCAGCGCCATGCCCGCCAGGAAATAGAGCAACAATAGCCGGATGCCAGGATTGCGCCAGTTGGCAAAAGCCCAAAGCAGCCCGCCCAGATTGACCAGGGCAAAGAGGGGGGCGGGCGTTTCAAACCGGGCCAGGCTGAAAGGGTAATAAACAAGGCCGCGCCAGGAGAGCCAGGCGGCGTCCCCGGCTAAGGGTTGGGCGTAATCTACCGCGCCGCTGAGGTTGCCGGGGCGAGCCAGCCAGAGCAGCAGTGCCAGTGTGAGGGGGGCAAAGAGCCATAACCAGCGTTGCCATGGGCGTAATCCGTAATCCGTGATGCGTGATGCGTGATGCGTGAGGCGTGAGGCGTGACGGAATGTGCTGGCGGCAAGGGTAAATTCAGTTAGGGCTACGGCCGTCACCGTCACAGCGCCGTAGGTGTATTTGGTGAGGACGGTGAGGGTGAGCAGCAGGCTGCTGAGGAGGAGGCGGGCGGGGGACGGCCGTTTGAGCACACGCAAATAGGCCCACAAGGCCAGCAGACTGACGAGCAGCCCCGGCGTTTCCAGCATCACCAGCGCCCCATTGACCAGCAGGGAATTCATGCTCAGGGTGAGGGCGGCGGCCATGAGGCCGCTGAGCCAGCCGTGTTTTTCGTCAATTTCCAGGCAGATGGCATAGAGGACGGGTATGGTCAGGAAAAGGGAGAGGGCGCTAAAGAGGCGGGCAGTGACGGCCGTGCTGCCCACCAGCAGGAAAAACAGCGCCTTGAGCCAGGTGATACCCGGTGGGTAAAAGTTCTGCGCGGCGAAAATGCGGCCAAAACTGCCCAGGTCGCCCGCGCCCAGGGCCAGCGCCATCTGCTGCGCGGGCAAGGCGTGGTTGGCTTCGTCGGCGTCAAAGGGATAGTGCTGGAAGGCGAGGATGTGGTGAATGAGGAAAAGGAGGACGGCCGTGTCCAGCACCAATACTATTGCCAACCCCAGCCAGGCGTGCCGACGTGCGGCGGGGGATAAGGGAATGGGTGTTTGGGCAGCGGGCATAGCCCGTTATTGTGGCGTAGTTTAGCAGGTGGGGCAACCGGGCTGTGAGGGGTTGAGGGGTCAAGAAGTGGGGGAGGGCGACGGCCGTCGCCCCATCTCACTCGTGCACATCCCCCGACCTGCTTATACTGGCTGCTGTCCTTGCCATAAGCCACACCCACCCCGGCCAGTAATCGTTTATTGCCCTTATTCCCTTTACTGTAAGTGTTGGCGTATAATCGCGCCAGAAAAATGATCAGCCATGACCAAAAAGGATGAAGGTGATGAGTACCAAAGAGTTGTTGCTTTCCAAAATTGAGACGATGAGCCAGCCGGAATTGGAAGAACTTTATATGGTGGTCACTGAATTTTTGCGAAGCAAACAAACCAAACCATCTACATCTACCTTTTTGGAGCGGTTAAGCCAGATTCAAATAGACGGCCCTGAAGATTTTGCCGAAAACATTGACCTCTACCTCAATGGAGAAAAGCAAATTGCTTCCTCTGTTCATTGATACGGCCTTTGTCATTGCCCTGGTCAACGGTCGTGACAAGTACCACGCGCAGGCGCAAAGATTGGCAAAGCAATTTGCCAGCCATCCATTTCTGGTGACGGATGCTGTCTTGCTGGAAGTAGGCAACGCCCTGGCGCAGCATTTCCGGGCAGAAGCGGTGGCCATCATTGAGCAATTCTTGAGTGCGCCAGAGGTTGAGATTGTCCATTTGACGCCCCAGCGATTTGCGGCCGCTTTTGCTTTTTACAAGAAGTATGCGGATAAAGAATGGGGGCTGGTTGATTGCATCTCGTTTGTGGTGATGCAAGAACGGGGGATTCAACAGGCACTCACGCCTGATCATCACTTTACACAGGCTGGTTTTACGGCCGTGATGCAAACCAGTGCGTGAGAACAAGAAAGGGAACAGATTGGTTCAATCTACCAGATTGAACCAATCTGAGGGGGATTAAGAAGTGGGGGAAGTGGACGGCCGTCGCCCAATCTCACTCGTGCGCGTCCCCCCGGCCTGCTCGTACTGGCTGCTGTCCTTGCTATAGGCCACACCCTTTACCATTCTTCCTTCCCCACCGGTCTGCCAAAATCAACTTCACCATGTCGCTCTGAAAGATCGGTTTCATCTGTCTCCCCAATATCGGCAATAGCCAGCAAAAAGGCTGAACCTGGGGATGGTTCTGCTACTATTTCGGGGTGGGGCACGGCCGTTTTGTACTGCAAGTAGTGAATAAACTCGCTCAGTTCAGGCAACACCTCATCCGGCAATTCATCAATCGCCCGGCTCAATTTCTGGCGTTTGTAAATGGTTGCGTTCATCATTCACATCCTTATATTGATAGGGCTAGTTTACCGGGAAGGGGGGAGAAGTCAATTAAGGGAGGAAAAGATTGGTTCAATCTACCAGATTGAACCAATCTGAGGGGGATTAAGAAGTGGGGGAGGTGGACGGCCGTCGCGTTATCTCACTCGTGCGCGTCCCCCCGGCCTGCTCATACTGGCTGCTGTCCTTGCCATAGGCCACACCCACCCCGGCCAACATGCGGGCGGACATTGTTTTCAATTCCTTCTCGCTGGCTACCAGCGCATTCAGGGCGTCGTCTGCCTCGGCCAGCTTCCGGTTATAACTGTCCAGAAGTGTCTGTGTGGCCTGAATTTGGGCACGGTAAGCCATTACTGTCAGACTATTACCCAAATCCAGGGTGGGGCTAATCGCTTCCAGATTGGTGGCCCGCACCTGTGCCTGCTCAATCTCTTTTGAGGTCCGTCGTTTATAAGCCATGAGAATCCTCCAATTTGTTTGTGGCACGCAGGTATAAACTCGACTGAAAAGATGCCTGTTTGCGACAAACGGTACACGAAAAAACGGTTACAATGGTCGGATTCTAAAACTTTTCCAGACTGCGTTTGATAGCCCATTAGTACGGTATCGCGGCTCCTGATGGATGTACAGTTGCTCCTGACGGACATCCGTTAGCTCCTGATGGACGTCCGTTAGCTCCTGACGGACATCCGTTAGCTCCTGATGGACGTCCGTTAGCTCCTGATGGACATCCGTTAGCTCCTGATGGACATCCATTAGCTCTTGACGGACATCCGTTAGCTCCTGATGGACGTCCGTTAGCTCTTGATGGATATGAATTAGCTCCAGATCAATATACTTTAGTTACTTAAAATTTACCCCCAAATATCTATTTCGGATATCTGAATCAAGCCTTTCCTCAATAATCATCAATGCATCCCAAATTCCAAGACGACCAAAACACCAAATAAGCAGACCGAGCCTTTTATCTCTATGATTTCTTTCGTAAATGATTATTGCCTCTTTGGCGGGAATAGTTCGATTCTCTTTTGCCATAATGTAACAATATGTTATTTCATCCCATTGTCGCAATTTCTCCCAATACTCCTCATGTCGGTCATCTAGTCTGGACATCAATATATGTAAATCACGAGGTAATAGAGAAGGCAAAATTGAGTCAAAATGAGCTTGTAAAAACTCTTTTGATGCATAACGTCCCAGTAATTCGGTACACTCTCGATCATTCCATCTTATCCATGCAGATTCGATAAACTGCTTATAGCTGGAATTCCAATTATCTCTAGCCAATGGATAAGCAGAACGACGGAATCCAACATATCTTGACTCAAATAATAATTGTAATATTTTCATCCTCCCTAACTCTGGCATTGTTGGGAAAAATTTACGCATGTTTGTAACAACACGTTGAGAACGTGCATATGGACCTTGCTCGAATATAGTCAACAATTCTACAAGAAGATTATCATGACAATCCAACCAACCAAATTCCATCGTCTCGATAACTCGGCGACGAATTGCCCTCCGTTTTGATTCTTCACCATCCAAATGTTCTATTAAAGCAATACATGCTTCTTGAGGGCTGAGACAATAACATGCTGCCCAAAATAAAGAACGTCGTTCATCAAAACCAGATGATAATTGAGGGTATTGCCGTAGATAATCTAGCTTGGACATAGCTTCATAATTCCAATATTCCCGATTCGGTTTTTTTAAATTTTAGTCCTTCTAATTATTCTCAATACTATAAAAATGATTGATAGGATGTTAGTTGGGTTTTCGAGGAGGATAGAGGAAAGTTCCATTATGGAAGATCAACTCTGAATGATCTGAGATAAGTATTTCTATATCCATTTTAAAGTGTGAATAAGGCATATTAAGGTGGCCTAAATTGTCAAGACAGCTTTTGGAGCAACGTTAAGGTAGGTTT
>CAYXUZ010000043.1:0-39835 GCA_964467705.1 uncultured Ardenticatenaceae bacterium
ACAAAATAATCTGCGTCATCTGTGTAATCTGTGGATTTTCATTCATCGTGGTGTGCAATCGGCCATGTCAACTCCTGTGACAATAGTTATTGCCAATTGTATGTGTACAGCAGCGATTGTGGCAACACAGGCGGCACAGCCAGGGGTCATTGTCCAATTTGTTAAATCGCCGATCCTTACCAGCTAGCTACCTGCCGCTCCTTCCAAACCAGGCAAGCGGGGGAATCAGACGCGCCGCCTGTTCGGGGGTGGCTTCGCCGGTTAACACGGCCGTGACCTGTTCCTCCGTGAAATAACGCTGCTCGGCCAGCTTAATGGGACGGGCAAAGGGGAAGGCGATGCGCATGGGGTTGCCCAATTCACGGGGGAGCGTTTGCCAGAATTGGCTACTTTCGGCCACGGACGGCCGTGCCGGAATCAGCCGAAACTGGGCGCGCGGCGGCCAAAAACTGAGGAAGCGCAGCCATTCCCAGACAGCGCGGGGATTTTCCGCCTGCTGGCTGATGAAATGGCCGGAAACATGCAGCGGCGTCACCCCGTCGAACTGGTTGGAGCCGGGGAAGAGCGTGACGCCCAGAGGGGCCAGCAGCAGTTGAAATTCATAGCGGCGTGGTGAATCTACCCAGATGACGGCGCGGCGGCGGGCTGATTGCCAGTTGAGCAGTAAATTTTCCCGTTCATGGGCGGGGATTTGGGCCAGATTGGGCATCTGGCCTGGTTCATTGGCCATGCCCGCGTACCAGACGAAGGCAGCAGCCACGGCCGTGTCCGTCAACGGCCGTAAACAGCGAATAGTCGTCGGTTCGCGACAGTCGTTCTCCCAACTGTAAGCGAACGAGAAGAGGCCGTCATGGCCTGGGTCTAAAAACCCCCAGGAGGGGCGGTCGGCGACATAAGGCCGGGCGGTGATGATCATATCATGGAGCAGTTCTGTCCATGTCCAGCGCAGCGAAGGTTCGGGGTACTGTGCCTCCTGGTATGCCGCTTTGTCATAAAACAGCACCGGCATTTCGGCGGCGTAGGGCAAATACCAGGTACGGCCGTGCCACTCTCCACCCTGCCAGATTTGCTCATAGAAGTCGCCGGGCACAAAGTCTGGGTCGGTGTAGAGGTAATCGGTCAGGTCTACAATCTGACCAGAAGCCAGCAATGCCTCGGTGAGGGGAAAAGCCGCTCCATCGTAAGCCAGCAGGTCGGTGGGTGATGGATTGGTCAGGGGCACAATTTCCACGCTGATGTGCGGATTGGCGGCCATAAAGGCCAGGGCCGCCGCTTTATAATCGGCGAATTGCTCCAACTCTGGAGGCACGGCAAAGCGGATGGTGGTGGATTGCAAATGGTTTTGCAGGCGGCGGCGCAGTTCATCCCAGAAGAAGTCAGCCGGCTGCCCGGCGGCGTCCAGCGCCAACAGGCGGGGGGAGGGGATGTGCAGGCGGTGGGGCACGGCCGTGTCTGCCCAATCCGGGGTTAGGGCCAACGTCAGGGGCAACACGTCTGCCCGGCAGGCAGCGGTGCATGTTTCAGCAATAACCTCCCCCGCATAGGCAGCAATTTCCTCAGCCCAGGGCGCGTCCACTTCCATGTAATCCAGGCGTCCCCAGCCGGTTTCCAGGCGAAAGTTGCGCCCCCAGTAAGTAGGGTCGGTGGCGGTGTGCAGCAGACGGCCGTTTACCGACCGAAAAAAAGCGATTTGCTGGTAGGCGGTCTCTGTTTCCACAACCGTCCAGGTGATGTTGGCCCAGAGCATCTCACCGGCCGCCTCGACTTCGGTTGCCTGGCGGTCAGCGCGGGAGCGGGTGATATTGTGGGGATGGAGTTGGGCGGTGAACCAGGCGGGGTCTGGCGTTTGCAGGGAGAAGAAGAGGTCGCCATCGCCAGCACGCACGGCCGTTTGTTCCAAATCCAACACGGCCTGTACCTGCTGGCGCAATTGTTCCTGGGCGCGGCGCAGTTGCCAGCGGCCCATGCCCCAACTGCCGATGATGAGGGTCAGGATGAGCAGGGTGATGAGCAGCCAGAAACGAGGGTTACGGCCGTGACGCCCTGGCGTTTCATCCCATATGGCCGAGTTGTTTTCATCTTCGTCTACCTGCCAGTCAAATTGGTTGCCCATGAGTTGTTTAGGGTGGGCAGCTGGTGGCTGGTTGTTGGTGGCCGGTAAAGAGCAATCACTCGTCACCTGCTACTTGCACTTGCCACCTTCCACCTGCCGCTTGCTACCCGGTTGGGTATAATCCATTTCATTAAACCATAAGATTGAGGATTGTAAACAGATGGCTGGTAAGAAGAAAAGGTTATCTCGGCGGGAGCAGAAGCTACAGAAACGACAGCAAAAAGAGCAGGTGCGGCAGCGTACCGGCTGGCAGGAGCCGGAAGCGCCGGAGATGAACTGGCAGTTGATAGAGGATTTACGGCCGTTTCTAAACCGCCCCGATACGGAGAAAGGGTTGCTGACTCTCATGGAACTGGCCGCCGATAGTGAAGACTTGGTGGAGGAACCCGAATTCATCTCCGTATTTTTTACGCCCATTGTCGCCTTTATGCACTTTGTCGCCACGATGGAAACAAGCGGCATCGCGGCCGATGAATATTTTGCCCTGCCGGAAGAGGCGCGCGGTGAAAAATTTTACGAGATTGTGGAGCAAATTCTGCCTGAACTGATGAGCGATGAGTTCCGGGGAGACCTGATTGAACAGACGGAAGCGGCTCGCGCCCGTTTCCGCGATGGAGGTGATGAACAAAAATTGTGGCAGACCAGCGCCGTACAATTCATCCTGGAAATGAAGGGGGATGAGGAAGCCGATTTTTACCCCGGTCTGGTCTATGCCATTGCCGCCAAGAGCATTGAGGCCGGGCCACTGCTCATCACGCCGGATGAAGAAGATGAGGAGCCGTTTGATGAAGAGGCGTATCAGCAGCGGATAGATGATTTCCCTGGTTTTCGTGATTATCTGAACAGGATGATGCGGGTGGCCCAAGAGCAATTCGTCCACAATATGCTGGATGGAACGCTCTTATTCCATCTATTTACGGATGCAGAAATCCAAGAGGCTTTAGAGCTACTGGAGACAGATTCAGGTGACTCGCTTGATGTGGTGGGTGGTTTCCTGGACCGGGTTTTGACGGAGCCGCGCCGGGCCGAGATGGTGGCGCGTCTGGAGGTGGTGCTGGCAGAGTTGCCGGAGCATTTGGCAGGGATACGGCCGTTTCTGGAAAACATTCAGCAGGATTTGCCGCACTTGGAACCGCAAACCGCATCCTGGGCGGCGCTGATAGCGGCTTTGATCGGTGAAGTCAATGCCTATGACCCGGACTGAGTTAGTCTGGATTGGGTGGTGGTTAACGGCCGTCGTCACGGCCGTTACCTGCCTCATCTTCGCCAAACCGCTGGCTGCCCAAACCGAGCCTACCCCCACCCCAGATCGTTTGGCCGCCCCGCCTACGGTGGCGGCTCCGACAATGGCCGACGATGGCGCGCAACTTTACTGGCTGCATTGCCAGCCCTGCCATGGCGACCGGGGGCAGGGCCTCACCGATGCGCCGGATGACGAGTGGCGGGCGCAGTATCCACCAGAGGATAGCTATTGTTGGGATTCGGGCTGTCATGGGGAACGGCCGTATGAAGAGGGCTTCACCCTGCCCCGCCAGATACCGCCGCTCACTGGTGAAGGCAGCCTGGCAAACTATGGTTCGATGGCGCAGGTGTTTACGTTTATGCGGGCGGCTATGCCTCGGCAGGTTCCTGGCAGCCTGACGGATGCGGAATATCTGGCGATTGCGGCGTTTCTGGCGCGAGCCAATGGCCTTTCTGACGGTGTGGCGGTGACAGAGGCGGATTTGTCAACAATGGTACTGAATCCGGCGTATATGGTAATGACAGCGACGCCAGAGGCGAGTGTCAGTCCAACGGCGACAGCAGCTGTATCTGTGCCGCCAGCCCTCACAGGTAATGGTTGGCGTTGGCTGGTTGGGGGAGTGGTGACACTCGTCCTGGTATCTGGTGGTGTGTTATGGCTTCGACGCAACCATTAAACCAACCCTCTATTTTTGATTCGCCAGAGACAAACCGGCTGCCGGGTTACGGCCGTCTGGCTTTCTTGAACGGCTTCCTGATAGGACTGGCCGTCTGTGTGGGCTATTGGGGACCCAAACTGGCAGACCTGGCCGATTTGCCGGGCCAATATGTGTACAGCGGCGTCATCGTCTCTTCCATCCTCATCATTTTGTGGTGCGCACTCATGGGGTGGCTGACTGGTCATATCAACAAAGGCGTGGTGACGGTCATTGTTTGGCTGGTCACGGCCGTGCTCATCACCCTTATCTTTGGCTACATCCCGGCGCTCACCTTTAACGGGTTAGTGTGGCTCAACCAGACCACTTTCCGTGGTTTGCCCGTTTACCCCATTCCGGCGACAAACAGTTGGTGGGCATTTATGGTGGCGGGGATGTTGCTTATCTTTCTCCTTTTTGTGTTGGCGCTGCTGCAAGAACTGCGGTTAGGACGGGCTTATAACCAGCTTGGCCGTAACGGGCGGCTCAGTGGGCGGGCGATTCTGGCGTTGTTACTCCCCGCTTTGGTGGCGGGCGCAGGCGCTTATTTTATGCCCGATCATATGGGCAATGCGCCACGCCAGGCGATGGCGTTTGTGCATCGGGGGATTGAGACGGCGCGCGCGTATGATGGTGATCTGTTTGCGTATTCCAGAGAAGAAGGGTTTAACTATAACGCGCTGGCCAGCGTGCGCGACCAGCTTGAAGGGCCATACACCTTGTTGGTGGGCGAGGTAACCCCGGATGGTTCGTTGATTACCGTGGTGGCGCTGTTTGAGAGTGGCGTATGGATTCAATGTCAGGTGAATGCGGACTATGTGAAGGCCACCTATCTCAGTTTTTGCGCGGATGCGTCACGGCCGTACACCGATGGCTTTTATTCACTGCTCACCGGCGCGCCATTGCCCGAAAAGTGTACCCCGCGCTGCTTGCCCCAGGCGGATGCGGCGTGGCTGGCCTGGCTGCAAGCCCGCGCCGCATATTTCGGTGATGAGCGGCCGCAATTTACCCTGCTGGCGCAGCAGGGGAGCTACGTGTGGATGCGGGCGACGGCCGTCGCTGGGGCTACGGCCGTAGCTGATGATTATGCTATTGAGTGTCTGTTTAGTGGGCTGCGGCAGGTAAAGCTGCAAGAATGTCGGGAAGTAGGAGAATAATAACGAATGCAATCATTTTTAATGTATGTCCTGCGTCGGTTGTTGGTGATTCCGGTGACGCTGCTGATCATCACGGCCGTGTTATACGCCCTGCTGATGCTCGCCTCGCCGGAAGAACGCGCCACCCTGTATCTGCCCCCCAATCAGCCGCGTGTGATAACACCGGAAGCGTATGAGAATGTGATCAACCGTATCATTGAGGAAAATGGGCTGGATGATCCCTATCCGGTGCAGTACGGCCGTTGGGCTGTGAACCTGCTGCGTGGTGATTGGGGCTACAGCCCCGTTTATGGCGCGCCCGTTTTGGAAATGCTGCATTTGCGCGCCCCGGCCACATTGGAGATCGCCCTCTATGCCCTTTTGCTGCTCATCCCGTTGGGGTTGATTAGCGGGCTGCTGGCCGGTTGGCGACCCAGCCACCCCTGGGATCGCCTGTTTCGGGGGCTGGCTTATGTGGGCGGTTCCATTCCGCCGTTCATCCTGGGGCTATTTTTGCTCTCCATTTTTTATGTGGGATTAGATTGGTTTCCACCGGGGCGGCTGACGGCCGTGCAAATTTTGTGGGGCGCGGGTGATTTTGAACAGTACACCGGCTTTTTGACTATAGATGGCTTGTTGAACGGCCGTGCCGACATCACCCTGGACGCTTTTCGCCATCTGGTGCTGCCCGTTGTCACCCTGTCCATTTTGTACTGGGCCACATTGGGGCGCGTCACCCGCGCCAGCACCATGGACGAAACAGGCAAAGAGTACATTTTGGCCGCTCATGCACGAGGGTTACGCCCCCGCCGCATCATCTGGCGGCACACCCTGCGCAATGTACTGGTTCCCGGATATACCAGCATGGCGCTGGCCGCCGCCTCTATCATCACCGGCGCGTTTGTGGTCGAGGTGGTCTTCAACATCAAAGGGCTGTCGGAACTTGTTGTGCGCAGTATGACCTCTGGGCCAGGGCCAGTTGTGGATGGTGCGCCCGATGCGGCGCTGGTCATGGGTTTTGCTGTTTATAGTGTACTGCTGGTGATTCCCATCATGTTCATCCTGGACATTCTCAAAGGGCTGGCCGACCCACGCCTGCGCGAAGAGGAAGTAGTGGAGGCCACCCTATGATTCAATGGCGATATTTCTGGCGCAAAAAGTCCAATTGGTTGGCGCTATTACTGATATTGTTGTTTGCGATCACGGCCGTAGCCGCCCCCTGGCTGGCCCCTCCCGATGATCCCACGAACCCACAGCCATTTCGGGGGATAGGGCAATCATTCCAGCGAATGCCTCGGCCACCGGCAGACGATTACCCGCTGGGCACCATTCCTCAAATTGACACCCTACCCTTGTTTGGTGTAGCACCTGGGCAGGATGCTTACTACGAATGGGACATCTATTACACACTGATTTGGGGCACACGTTCGGCGCTGTGGTTTGGGCTGGTGGTGACATTGGTGACGGCCGTCATCGGCGTCACCATTGGCGCATTCAGTGCCTATTGGGGCGGTCGCACCAACCGATTTTTAATGAGCGTCACCGATGCCTTCCTGGCTTTCCCCGTTATTGCGGCCGTGTGGGTCATTCAGCGCACACTCTACAGCCAGGTATTCGCCTTTTTTCCCACTTATGAAACCTGGCGCTGGTGGGAACATCTGCTGGCAAACTGGAAGATTAGCCCCATCATGCTTACCCTCATCCTCTTTTGCTGGATGCCCTACGCCCGCATGACCAACGCCGCTGTCTCCCAACTGCGGCAAACGGAGTATGTGCAGGCCGCCATTGCCCTGGGCGCGTCTGGGCCGCGCCTGCTGCGCCGCCATCTGCTGCCCAATGCCCTTTCCCCGGTCATTGTGCTGATGGCGCGGGACGTGGGCGGTATGGTGGTTCTGGCCGCCACCTTTGTATTTATTGGTTTTGGTGGTGATATTGCCTGGGCCATCATGCTGGTAGCCGGCCGTGATTTTGTGGTGGGTCTGAACGGCAATCCTTTTGTCTACTGGTGGTCGTTTGTACCCATTGCCCTGGCGCTGACACTATTTGCCCTGGGTTGGAACTTACTCGGTGATGGGCTAAATGAGGCCATGAATCCCCGCCGTTCACGGGGTAATATTCGATGACCGGTTTCGGTTATTGATTGAACTCCCCATTACCACATCAATCTCCCAGAAACGAACGAGCGCCAGCAAAGGTATCGCGCAAATGGGGCACGGCCGTGACCTCATCCACAAACACCCCGTTTCGGCTGCGCGAGGAGTGAATCATCTGCCAGCCGCCCAGGCTCATGCCCACATGGGAGATATGCCGGTGGCCGCTTTCGCTGCCAAAAAAGAAGAGATCGCCAGGCTGGTAAGGCGGCTCCACCGGCTGCCCGGCAGCAAACATCATGTCAGCGTCGCGGGGCAGCGTGACGCCCGCCAGCCGGTAAAGTAATTGCACGTAACCGGAACAATCTATGCCATAACCGGAGACGCCCGCCCACAAATAGGGGACGCCGGTAAAACGGGGCGCATCGGCAATGAGTTGGGCGTGTTGGGCAACGGCCGTTTGCGGCAAATCTGCCAGTGGGCGCAGGTGGTGGGCGGGCAGCCAGCCGCCGGGCAGTCCGGCCAGGGTGATGTGCTGCCAGCCATTCTGCTGCTGTGTGACGGCTACGGCCGTACCCGCCAATACCCGGTTTTCAATGCTCGCCTGTTCGTCCGGCTCCTGGCGTAGGAGGGCCACCGGTTCACAAACCAGGTGTGTTGGCGTTGTCAGGGGAGCCTCACCCAGATAAGGTGCATAAGCCCAACCCAGGTAGCCATCTTCCTGGCGCACAAAGAGCCAACGGCCGTCCTCCCGCAGCGGTTCCAACAGCATTCCGTTCAACAGGTAGCTGCCTGGCTCAGACAGAAAACCGGGACTGTTGTGCAGCCCGGTGATAGTGGTGCAGACCGTTAATTTGGCCCGTTCTGGCTGGCGCACGATGGTCACAGCCGACGCTTCCAGTGCATAGTCGGGGCAGGCGGCCGCCAGATGGGAGAGTACGGCCGTCAACGTAACCTCATCCAACACCATACCGGTTAAGGTGATACGGCCGTCGCCTACGGCCGTGACCTCTATCTGGCAAATATGAATGCGTTTATCGGCAAAGGGCGCGGTTGCGTCTACTACTGCCTGCTTAATCTGTTCTTCCATCTTCAAATCTCCCAAACGTGTGTTTAAGTGTTCACGTAGACACTTGAACACTTATGCACCTGAACACCTTAATCCACCAACTGAATACCCGCCTCATGCAAATGTTCGTGTACCAACGCCAGCAGGCGGGGGCGCATTTCTGCCCCCATGCCAAAGCGGGCTTTAGCCAGCAGGGTCAGCTCTGTTTGCTGCCCCATTTCGCCCGACTCGCTGATGACACGCCAGGGTTCCAGCAAGTTGGGCAGCAAAACCACCGCCTCTTTGCCCAATGTTTCCAGCAGTGGCAAAGCCTGGGGCAGGTCAATGGCCGCCAGTTTGAGGGTAATGGTGGCCGGTGAAAAGAGTCCCCGGCTGTAATTGCGCACCAGCCGGATTTCGCCATTAGGCACGACCAGCAGTTCGCCGCTGGGGGCGCGCAGCATGGTGGTGCGCAAATTGACCTTTTCTACAACGCCTTCTACGGCCAACATCTCCACTTTGTCGCCAACATCAAAGGGGTCTTCAAAGAGAAAACTGATGCCGGTGAGAAAGTCACTGATCAACGGCCGTGCCCCTAACCCAAAGGCGGCGCTAAACAAACCAACGATCCAGATCAGCGTTTCGGCGTCTACAAACTGGCTGAGGGTGAGGATGACGGCCGTGATAAAAGCCAGAACAGTAATGGCGCTGGCAAAAAGACTGCGCAAGGTCTGGTAACGTTCAGGGCGCATCTGCCGCCCCTGTTTGGAAAGCCGTCCCACCCGCAACAGCCGGTCGGCCAACGGCCAGGAAAAACGGTATACCAGCCAGGCCAGCAAAAATAACACGGCCGCACGAAGCAGATAGCTCCACCAGGCGGGGGTTGTCCACACAGCCAAAATTTGCTCAACCATAAAGAGATTCTATCTGTACCGGGGGGAGATGGGCAAACAGGCTGATATTACAAAGCTGGTGGCCGGATGTTTACAAATCACGCCGGGAAAAGCTGAACAAAGCCAGGCACAGCAAACCAGCAGCATACAAAAAGGCATAGGCAACCATTAAATTGCTCGGCTGCGAAATGACGGCAAACGGCCCGGCAATATAGGTGGATGTTGTAAAGTTAGGCTGGAATAAAACGAGCGTGCGATTCCATAATACCTGCATGGGCATTAGCAGGCTGGTGATGATGCCAATGTTCACGGCCGTTTCATTTTCCAGTAGTGCCCCAATTTGCTCGATCCACCCCCCCAAAAAAGCAATACCAAACATCATGAAGGCCAGCACCCCATTCGCCAGTGTGGACAAACGTGTACCGCCCAACAATGTGACCGAGAGGATAATGCATCCTTGCAATAGCATGAGCGCGATGCCTGCCGGAATGTTACTCAGCGTGACCCCGGTGCGCACATATACAATGAGGATCAGCCCCCCGGCCAGTAGCAGGATGTACAAAGCGAGCAGCAGCGTAAACCCCAGCCATTTGCCTAATAATATTTCCGACCGGCGAATGGGTTTGGTGACAATGGCCTCAATGGTGTGTGAGTCTATCTCGCTGGACACGGCCGTGACCGAAATCAACACCGCCAACAACGCCACCAGCAAATTGGCCGCGTAGAGTCCCGTCGTCAACAGCAGCCCGCTGATGGTCAGCGCCTCCTCCAGGTTCGCATGTTGCTCCATCTCCGTCACAATAGCATGAAAACCCAGGGCAAACGCGGCCAGGAATCCAAACCCCATCAGCAGCGCTACCCATAAAATTTTGCGGCGCCTTGCTTCGCGCACGGTCAGTTCGGCAAAGAGCAATGCGGTCATTAACCTCTCACTTCGTCATCATCGCCAATGATTTGCACAAAACGCTCTTCCAGAGAAAGGCGCTGCGGCGTGAGTTCATATAGGGCGTGGCCCTGCCCAGTGAGCCAGGTTGCCAGCAGCGGGATTTTTTCTTCGTGGGCCAACTGCAAGGAGATACGGCCGTCACCCTGAGCCAGCGTCACTCCCTCCCCAAACTGGCTTAGATCCTGTAACAATTGAGGGGTGGGCTGACCAACTCGCAAGTTGACCTGGACTAGCTCTTCCGCAAAACTGTGCAAATCTATTGTCTCCAAAATTGTGCCCTGGCGAATAAAGGCCACCCGGTCACACGTTTTTTCCACTTCACTCAGCAGGTGAGAGTTCAAGAACACGGCCGTGCCCTCTCGCCGCAGCCCGTTGATGATGTCCCGCACCAATCGCCGTCCCATCGGATCAAGTCCAGACGTGGGTTCGTCCAGAAACACCAGTTCCGGGCTGTTTAGCAACGCCTGCGCCAGGCCAATGCGCTGCAACATCCCTTTGGAAAAGGTGCGCAGTTGCGCCCCACCTTTGTCTTGTAGCCCCACCAGTTCCAATAAATCAGGAATCACCGTCTGTCGCTCGATGTGGCTCATGCCATACAAACGGCCGTGCCAATCCAAAAACTCCATGCCCGTCAGCCATTCATGGAAACGGAAATGTTCCGGCAAAAAGCCTATTTTGGCCCGCGCCGGGCGGTCGCCTAACGGCCGTCCCAACAAAGTAGCCGTACCCGCTGTAGGGCGTGTCAGTCCCAGCAGCATCTTGACTGAAGTAGTTTTACCCGCCCCATTTGGCCCTAAAAAGCCAAAAACCTCGCCCCGTTTCACCTGAAGCGAGAGATTGGCAACGGCCGTTTTGCGGCCAAACTCCTTACGCAAACTGTGGGCTTCAATTGCCAGCTCAATCACGATAATGGTCAATGGTCAACAGCCAATGGTCAATGATCCGCGTTGATCATTGACCATTGACAATTGACTATTACTTCAGGGAATTGGTCAACGCCAGCAGTTCTTCGGCGCTACGGTCGCCAAATAGGGTGTAGATCATGCCGTCTTTTTGCCAGATGAGGGTAGCAGCACGGCCGTCCAGATCACTTACCGCCATTCCACTCACCCCATCCACCGTCACCTCCCGGTAACCGGCAATGTCTTGCGGAATGGGTAGCAGCAGCGTGCTCGTCCAATCAATTTCCTGAGAAAGCCGCACCGCCTCGGCCTCGTTCAGCCCCAGCAATTGCAAGAGCGCCTGGCCGAGTACGGCCGTGTCTAATCCCGCCGGATACTCTATTAGCGGACTGGGGCTTTGCAGAAAATGAATATCCTGCCACTGTTGAGCAATGCCCACAAACACAGCCATATTGATCTGCGTCCCATCCAGACTGTCTGGTAACAACAATGGGTCTCCGCCCGCCGCTTCCAGGATGCCCCGTGCGCCGGCCAGATCCATCGTCAATCGGCCATTACCCGGTGCGGAAACGTACACGGCCGTTGGCTCGCCCAGATCGCCAATGGTACGCACCATCGCCAATCCCGCCTGGCTGGCGGCTTCGTCCAGAGAACCAACCGGCGTCAGGCGGCCGGGATCTTCAAAAATCTCCAACTTACCCGGCGTCAGCCCTTCCTGCGCCACCTGGTTCAGCAAGGCAATCTGCTCCGGCGAAATGGTAATGGCCGCAAAATTCTGCACCCGGAACAGACTTAAAAAATCACTGGCCGCCGCCCGCACCGTCGGAAAGCTAAAAACAACCGCTAACAGCAACGCCGCCAAAACAGCGGCAGTGGCATAACGATGGCCCGGTGCAGCCAGAAAGTGTTGCAGACGATGCCCCCAGCCATTCTTTTCAGTGACAACCAGCTTTTGCCGCACCTGCACCCATGCCAACGCAGCCGGTTTGGGAGCCTCCTCTGCCCCTGGTTCTACCAGGGTCAATAACTGTCGTGTCTCTTTATCCATCTCGTCCATATTCTGCCCCTACCGTCCCGCACCCCATTCTTCTTCATACACTTGCTTAAATGCTTTGCTGGCCCGCGCCAGCAATGTACCCACCGAACCGGGGGCAACCCCACACGCCTGCGCGCACTCTTCATAACTAAATCCCATTTGCCGCATGAGCAGCAGTTGGGTCTGGCGTTGGGGCAAACGGGCCAGGGTGCGGCGCACGGCCGTTGCCTGTTCCCGCTGCTCCACTTCCTTATCTATCCCTGGGCTGCCTGCCGGGTCTGGGGCCAACACCAGATTGCGCTGCCAGCGGCGCTGGCGGCCACGAATAGCGTTGTAACCCATGTTGGTAGCCGTGCGGTACAACCAGGCGCCAATGTTATGCTCTCGTTGAAAGTTGAAAAGGCGGCGGCGAAAGGCATGATGATGCAATTGCAAAAACACCTCTTGCGTCAAATCCTCCGCTTCGGCGCGGTTACCCATCAACCGGAACAACAAGCCATACACACGATCATAATGGGCATGGAAGACAACCTCAAAGGAAGTGTCGTCCCCGGCGCTGATGCGCTCTAATAACAAATTATCCGACAATGCGGTCACGGCCGTTTCCCTTTCCGGTTCAGAGTTATTCACATCACCCATCTAAACACCACCTGTCTGAAATTTGTGACAGGATGCCCTTCATCGTCGCTGATACCTGATATAATCTGCCAGAGCAAGAGGTTGTGATGATAGTCCACAGGTTTGAATCCGCACACCCGGCATGTTTGCCAACGGCCGTGCCCTCCATCACCAGCGCCCCACGCATCCCTATTGCACCGACCCTGACCAATGGGAACTTGCCAACCTCTGGCTGCGTCTATTGAGTAGATGAATTGTAACCTGGAAACTTTTATCCACGCTATCGGGCCAGATGCCCGATTGATGTGAGGGATGGGAAAGATGAATAAGTGGAAACGATGGTCCCCGTTAACTGTCTTGATTTTTATAATCTGGCTGGTGGCTTGCACACCGGCGACCACCCCCCCCGGCGACGAACCAATCTATCAGACGGCCGAGCCTACAGAGGCAGCCACCAAAGAAGCTCCTGCTGCTACCTCTGCCCCCGCCGCCGAAAGTAAACCAGAAACCATGTCCGAGGGCGCCGTGATGATATATCAACGCGCGGGTGGTTTGAAGGGAATTGGGGCCAGTGAGTTTAGCTGGACTTTTTATGCCGACGGCCGTATTGTGGGTAACGACGGCCGTGAATGGCAGGTTTCCCCGGAAGAGGTTCAAAAGCTGGTTGATGATGTCATGGCATTGGGTTTCGCCGAATTTGAGGTCAGCTATATTCCCGAAGATACCTGCTGTGACCGGGTAACGCATACACTGACCGTCAAAGACGATGACGGGCAGGTTTACACCGTGTCCGTGTTAGATGGGGCCGATGCGCCACCGGAACTGTTCACGGCCGTTGACATGGTGAACAGCTACCTGATGGCTTTACCAACCGAGTAGATTCGGAGGGATACCAGTTGGTGAAAAACAAGCCCAAACCACTGCTTTTGTTGGTCACGGCCGTCCTTTTGCTCACTTCCCTCCTACCGCCACCTGTCACCCATGCTGGTGGCGGCTGTGATCGCCCCTTTGTTTCCGTCAGTACCCCACTCAATGATCTGGGTGCGGGTGAGTACATCCGTTTAGGTGGCACACCAACCGGTTATTATGGTGGCTTGTATCCAGGTGGAAGCAATACACGGCCGTCTCCCCACACCCAGGCAGGTCTGGCATTGGCCCAGCAGGTTGTACCCTTAGATACCTTTGGTGCGCCCGCCACAAACGGCCGTATCGTCATGATCGCTGTGGGCATGTCTAACACCTTCAGCGAGTACCAGGCATTTGTGCAAGCCGCTAACGCAGACCCAGAGGTAGCGCCACTGGTTGCCCTGGTCAACGGCGCTCAACCCGGCCAGACATCCCCCGCCTGGACAGACCCCAACGCCCCCACCTGGGATGAGGTAGATAACCGCATGGCTTCTGGCGGTCTCACACCAGCCCAGGTGCAGGTCGCCTGGGTAAAGTTGACCCAAACGGGCGGCGGTGCTTTTCCGGCAAAAGCCCAGAGTGTACAAGCTGATCTGGCGGCCGTCGCCCGCAACCTGAAAATCCGCTACCCCAACATCAAGCTGGCCTATTTTTCCAGCCGCACCCGTGCCTATGACCTGATGGATGACGGCCTGCCACCTGATCTCAGTCCAGAGCCGGTGGCTTTTGAAACCGGTTTTGCTGTGAAGTGGTTGATTGAGCAGCAGCTAAATGGCGACCCCACCCTGAATTTTGATCCGGCCAATGGCCCGGTGATGGCCCCCTGGCTTTCCTGGGGGCCATATTTGTGGATTGATGGCGAAAATGCCCGCTCCGACGGCCGTGTCTGGCTGCTTACTGATCTTCAGACTGACTGCACCCACCCCACCACCAGTGGCAACCAGAAGGTGGCGGCCATGTTGTTGGCATTTTTTAAGAGCGACAGCACGGCCGTGCCCTGGTTTCTGGCCGACGGCGATATTCCCGAACACCTCCTGTATTTGCCCCTCATCCAATACGCCGAATAAAACACAGGTTAAACCAGCCAAACGGGGATATAATACGCCTGCTTCAAAAAGATAACACATCACAAAGCTCCTGCTTTTCAACAACACCTTCAGGAAATTTTATGTCTTTGCAAAACAAGCATCTTTTCATATTGCTCCTCCTCCTCATTTTGCTTACTTCCACTTTCCATCCATCACAGCGTATTCCCCCTTTCGTCTATGCTCAAGCCTTTTGCGAAGGGGATTTCATCCCGGTCAGCCAACCACTTAACGATTTGGGAGCAAATGAATATGTGCGTATGGATGGAACACCCACTGGATACATTGGCGGCTTATATCCTGATGGCCTCAACAATCGCCCCCCTACTCACGAAGCGGCCGGTGTGGACATTGCCACGCAAATAACGCCCCTCAACGCTGCGGGTGAACCTGACCCCAACGGCCGTATTGTCATGATTTCCGTGGGTATGTCCAACGCCGCCGCCGAATTCATTGAGTTTATTCGGTTAGCAGAAGATGACACGGCCGTAAACCCCCAGGTCAGCATCATCAACGGCGCGCAGCCAGGGGAAACGGCTCCTGATTGGACTGACCCCAATGCCCCCACTTGGGACGTGGTTGATCAGCGATTGGCTGATGCCGGCCTGACGCCAGCACAGGTACAGATCGCCTGGGTCAAACAAACACGCATCGGCCCCGGCGATTTCCCTGGTCGTGCTCTGGAACTGCAAAACGACCTGGAAATCATTGCCCGCAACCTGAAAATCCGTTATCCCCATACCACCCTGGCCTATTATTCCAGCCGCACCCGCTCCTATACCTACTGGCAGGGTCTCAGCCCGGAACCAACCGCCTTCGAGACGGCGTTTTCCGTGCGTTGGATGTTGGAAAATCAGATCAATGGCGACCCCAATCTGAACTACGATCCCGCTAATGGCCCGGTGGTGGCGCCCTGGCTCTCGTGGAGCGCCTATTTGTGGATTGATGGCCTGAATCCGCGCTCCGACGGCCGTGTCTGGCTGCACGAAGACATGGTTCCCGACTGCACCCATCCCTCCGACAGTGGCGAACTAAAAGTGGCCGAACAACTGCTTGACTTCTTCAAATATGATGCCACCGCCCGCCTTTGGTTCGCCGCAGACCCCAACACCACCCCCACCCCCAGCCCGACGGTCACACCCACCGCCACCCCCACGCCCAGCCCAACCACTACCAGCACGATCACCCCAACTCCTACCCAAACACCTACACCATCCCCCACCTCCACAGATACCCCCACAACAACACCGCCCACACCCACCGCTACGCCATCCATCACGGCGACGCCCCCGGCCACACCCACGCAGGCCCCCCCACCGGGATTCTGGTTCTATCTGCCTTTTGTGCACCGGGGAAGCTCTGCCGGAAAGTGACGACTTTCAATAACCCGCTACAATTGACGCCATGTTTGAACTGGTCTTTTTAGGCACATCAGCGTCGGCGCCCTCGGTGCATCGGGGATTGTCGGCGCATATCATTTTGCACCGTGAATATCGTTTTTTGCTGGACTGCGGTGAAGGCACACAGCGGCAAATTCTCACCAGCGGCCTGGGTTTCAAGCGGCTAAACAAGGTGCTGCTGACGCATGGGCATCTGGATCATATTTTGGGTTTGGGTGGCTTTGTATCTACGTTGAGCCGTTGGGAGAACATGGACCAGGTGGATATTTACGCCGGTCGCAGCACCCTGCGCCGGGTAGCTGATTTGCTGTTTAAGGTGGTCTTCCCCAACGGCCGTGCCCCCCTGGACATCAATCTCATCGAAATTGAACCGGGTGTGGTCTTTCAGGATGACAAATTTACACTGACGGCCGTGCCCGTCAGCCATCGTGGCCCGGACTGTTACGGTTTTGTCTTTGAGGAAAAAGCGCACCGCCCCTTTCTGGCCGAAAGAGCGGCCGAACTCGGAGTGCCCTTTGGCCCGGAACGCTCTCAACTGGTGCGGGGAAGCAGCATTACACTGGCCGACGGCCGTGCCATTCAGCCGGATGATGTGTTGGGCACGGCCGTGCCTGGCGTCAAATATGTGCATATCGGCGACATCGGCCAGACGCACAACCTGGTGGAGGTCTGCCGCGATGCCGACGCTCTGGTCATCGAAGCCACCTATCTGCAAGCAGACGCAGCAATGGCCGCAGAATTTGGGCATCTCACGGCCGTTCAGTCCGCCCAACTGGCCCACGACGCCCACGTCAAAAGCCTCATCCTCACCCACCTCTCCCGCCGCTACTTCGCCCGCGACGTGCGCCTGGAAGCCCAGGCCATTTTTCCCAACACCTTTGTCGCCCACGACTTTGACCATTACCAGATTACCCGCGAGGGGGCGGTGCGGTTGGAGAAGTTGGCCGTGAGCAGTGAGCAGTGAGCAGTCAACCGGCCACTGCTCACTGCTCACTGCTCACTGACCACTGTGGAGGTTGCATGAGAAACCAGACAGCCGACATTGTGATTTGCGGCGCAGGCATTAGCGGGATTTCGGCTGCCTATTACCTGGCAGTGAAACATGGAATCCGCCATGTGATTCTGGTGGATGAACGGGAGCCGCTGACTTTCACCAGCGATAAATCCACCGAATGTTACCGCAACTGGTGGCCGGGGCCGGGTGATGAGATGGTGCGCTATATGAACCGCAGCATTGACCTGCTGGAACAACTGGCCGACGAAAGCGATAACTACTTTGGCCTGAACCGGCGCGGTTATGTGTTTCTTACGGGTGACCAGGAAAAGGCGAAGGGGATGCAGGCGTTTGCCGAGCAAGCATCGGCGCTGGGGGCGGGGGAATTGCGCATCCATCGAGGCCAGCCGGATGATCCTGTATACGTGCCCCACCACGCCGAAGGGTACAAAAACATGGTTGAAGGGGCCGACCTCATCCTCGACCCGGCCATGATCCAGCACATCTTCCCCTTTATCACCGAGCAGGCGATGGCTATGCTGCACCCGCGCCGCTGCGGCTGGCTGAGTGCGCAGCAGTTGGGCATGTATTTGTTGCAAAGGGCCAAAGAAGCAGGCGTGCAATTGTGGCCGGGCCGGGTGGTGGATGTGGTGGTGGAGAAGGGAAGGGTCACGGCCGTAGACTTGCACCTGCAAGATGGCGGCCCCACCCGTGTCCACACCTCTCGTTTCCTCAATGCTGCCGGGCCGCTCATCGGCAAAATAGGGCAGATGATGGGTCTCGAATTGCCCATCTTCAACGAACTGCACGCCAAAATTTCCATCCGCGACGATCTGGGCATCATTCCCCGCGACGTGCCGCTGATGATTTGGGAAGACCCGGTGCATTTGTTGTGGAGCGCAGAGGAGCGGGCGGAACTGGCCGCTGACCCAGAATTAAGCTGGCTGCTCAATCAGTTCCCGGCGGGTGTGCATTTCCGCCCCGAAGGGGCCGGCGACAGTCCCATGTTGCTTATCTTGTGGACGTATGACCTGGAGGCCAAAGAGGTGGTCTGGCCGCCGCAGTTTGATCCCGACTACCCGGAGATTGTGCTGCGCGGGCTGGCGCACATGGTGCCGGGCATTGAGCCGTATATTGGCCGGGCACGGCCGTGGGTGGATGGCGGCTATTACTGCAAAACCCGCGAAAATCGGCCGCTCATCACGCCGCTGCTGGTGGAAGGCGCGTATCTGTTTGGCGCGGTTTCCGGTTATGGTATCATGGCGTCGCAGGCGGGCGGCGAACTGATGGCCGCACACATCACCGGCAGCACGCTACCCGGTTATGCACCCGCCTTTTTACTCAGTCGTTATGAAGACCCGGCCTACCAGAAGCTATTGGCAAACTGGGACGCCACTTCAGGACAGCTATGAATTACCCCATCACCATTCGTAACCCGTATTCCGTAATCCGTAATCGGTTTACGGATTACGGAATACGGTTCACGGATTACCAGAGGTCGTATGAGTGAATCCATCACGGCCGTCTGGTCAGAACTGGTAGATCGTGTGGCCCTGCGCTGGCAATTGAGTGTGCCCGAAGCGGAGGCGCAGATGGTGGCGGTGTTGCGCCATGCCGTTTATGATCCGGCGCTGGCGTTGGTTATTTCAACGGCCGGGCTGTTACAGTTGAGCCTGCCGCCGGATGCAGTTACAACCATGTGGGTAAACCAGTGTGCGGAAACGGGGCAGAAGTGGCTGCAAGCGTACCGATTGTTGGAACATCGGTGTGTGCAAGGGCACACGGCCGTGCCGGAAACCTGCCACTGCATCCTCAGCCAGATGGCCCCCTTATTCAACAACAGCGCCCCATTACTGACCGAAGGCAAAGCCTTAATAGCCCAACTCCCCCCCGAAGCGCAAGATGAAGCCTATGACATGCTGCTGCGTGCGCTGGTTCGCCTGACGCGCCTATCCACCGAACTCAGCCAAAACGATCTTTCCTGGCTATGGGAATATATTGACGCCAAAACCTATTAGAAGGAAATCCGCGAAGGGGAAGTTTGTTAGAATTGTCAGCATTGTCCCGCCAAGATGGAGAAAAACAAGATGAACGAAGGACGGCCGTACACCATTCTCGCGCTCGCCAGTGAGTGCAAAGGGATTCCGTACTTGCAGGAGGCCAAACGGCAGGGTTGCCGGGTGCTGCTGCTGGTGAAGGAGGAGTTCGCCCATGACGAACGCTGGCCCTGGGATGTCATTGACGAACGGTTCATCATGCCAGAACTCTCCAAACAGCCGGATGTGACCTATGCCGTCAGCTATCTGGCGCGGACGGAAAAGATTGACCGCATTGTGGCTTTGGATGATTATGATGTAGCCACAGCCGCGCACCTGCGCGAACATTTACGCATCCCCGGCATGGGCGAAACCACCGCCCGCCACTTCCGCGACAAACTGGCGATGCGCGTACAGGCGCGGGATGAGGGGATATTGGTGCCGGATTTTACGGCCGTGTTCAACAACAACGAGGTCAATGATTTTCTCAACCGTGTGCCCGCCCCCTGGGTGCTCAAACCCCGCTTTGACGCCGGCGCGGTGGGTATTCGCAAACTATATGATGCCCCCGACCTCTGGAATGCGCTTAACGAATTGGGCGACCAGCGATCTTTTTATCTGCTGGAAAAGTTTATCATGGGCGATGTTTGCCATGTGGACTCGCTCATTTGGGAGCGGGAAGTGGTTTTTGCCATCGCCAGCCAATATGGCACCCCACCGCTAGCCGTCACCCGTGAAGGCGGCATTTTCAATACGCGCACCTTGCCGATGGATTCAGAGGAATCGCTGCGGCTGTCGGAATTGAATGCCCAATTGATGATCGCCTTGCGGCAAGTGCGTGGGGTAGCCCACACCGAGTTTATTCATGGTCAGGAAAACGGCCGTTACTACTTCCTGGAAACGGCCGCACGGGTGGGTGGGGCCAACATTGACCGGCTGGTAAAGGCGGCTACCGGGTTGGAACTGTGGCAAGAGGCCGCCCGCATTGATCTGGCCAACCTGAACGGCAAACCTTACTTCGCGCCTACCGTGCGCGGCCACCACGCCGGGCTGATCATCTGCCTGGCGCGGCAGCAGCATCCCGACCTCTCCCCCTACACCGACCCGGAAATTGTGTGGCGGCTGGAGAAGGAGTACCACGCCGGGCTGTTGGTAGCGTCAGCCGATCACGGCCGTGTCGCCCATCTGCTCAGCCACTACACCGACCGCTTTGCCCACGACTTCCTGGCCTCCGCCCCGCCCAAGGCGCAGGTTCGCACTACCATATAGTCAGCAGTGAGCAGTAAGCAGTTTTCTGCCCACCGCTCACTGCTTACCGCTTACTGCTCACTAAAATGTCCCCCCACCACATCCTCCTCATCGAAGATGACCCGGCGATTGCCCAGAGTTTGGCGGCCGGGCTGCGCGAGGAGGGGTATGTAGTGACGTGGCAGAAAAACGGCCGTGACGGTCTCAACATTGCCCACAACCACCAGCCCCACCTGATCATCCTCGATGTGCGTTTGCCGGACGGTTCCGGTTTTGACTTTTGCCGCGAGATGCGCCGCGAGGGGCTGCGCCAGCCCATTCTCATGCTTACCGCCCGGCGGGAAGAGATTGACAAGGTGATCGGTCTGGAAATGGGGGCCGATGATTATATGACCAAACCGTTTGGCCTGCGCGAACTGGTGGCGCGGGTGCGGGCGCTGCTGCGGCGGGCGTATGGTGATCTGGCGAGCACGGCCGTTGGCAACCTGCTGCCCATCGCCGACCTCACCATCAATCTGGACACGGCCGAAGTGCTGCGTGGCTCCGAACGGCTCAACCTGACCCCTACCGAATACCGACTGCTCGTCTATCTGGCCCGCCACGCCGGGCAAGCTCTCAGCCGCGAGCAGATTTTGACGGCCGTGTGGCCGGACAGTGGCGACATTGAAAGCGAACGCACCGTCAATGTTCACATTCGCCGCCTGCGCGAAAAAGTGGAACTCGACCCCAGCCGCCCTGGCCTCATCCTCACCGTGTCCGGCATTGGTTACCGCCTGGTTACAACCCTGTAACCTGACCGGAATCACTATGAAACCTTGCCCAGATAATCTACCACCATCACGTGATCACGTCTTACAAAACTGTGTAATCGTATGGAGGTCAAAAGTATGAACACAAAGAAAATGGTTGTTGGTATTTTGGGATTGGGACTGCTGGCAGCAGTGGCGGCCTTTGCAATCTGGCAACTGTTCGCGCCGGGCACAACGGCCGTTGCCCAAAGCAGCGCCGGGCAGCCGGAGATAGTCATGGCGGTCAGCGAAGTCGTCAACGGTGAGAGCTTCTCCGGCGAAGTGCGCGTTTCGTTTGCGGAAGCGGCCGGATTACCGACCACATCCCCCGCTGCGTTGGGCCTGTTTTTGGAACGCAGCGGCGATACATTGACGCTGGGCACGGGGCCAATTGCCGTAGAAGTGGGTGTTGAGCGCGTCAATGATGAAGAGCCGGTGACGACAATTCAGGCCAGCCATGACGGTGATGAGGTGACGGTGTTGGTGACGGAGGGTACGGCCGTGTACGCCGACACCACCGCCAGCCCGCACATCACCCCCGAAGACATCGCCGCCGGGCACAAAACCATCAACCGCACCATCGCCCCCGGCAGCCTCGACGCTATTGGCGAAAACATGATCGTCCGCGTCTGGGGCGCCGAACAGAACGGGCAGTTTGTGGCCGATGTGTTGGTGTATGAATTGATCAAGTGAGCAGTGGGCAGTGAGCAGTGAGCAGTAGTCAACCCTCTGTTCACTGCTCACCGCTAACTGCTCACTGCTTACTCCATAATAGGAACTTGCCTTGAAACTCTCCTCCCTCCGCTGGTGGCTGCCCCTGAGTTATGGGGCGATTGCGTTTATCACGGCCGTTGCCCTCGGCCTGATTTTGCTGCTCACCCTGCAAAGTTATTACACCTGGCAGGAGCGGCGCTATTTGCAAAACAACATGGAAGCCATCAGCCAGGTGGTGGAGCAAATTCTGGAATCCGGTGCAGACAATTTACTGCCCTCGCAGCTCGACACCTTTGCCTATCTGACGCAAACGCAAATTGATGTGTATGATGCCGACGGCGTATTACTTGCCAGTTCACAAGATCCCCGCGATTTGCAGGCGGTCGCCACCCTGTCGCTGCAAATTGACACCGGCAACGCCCGGCAATCCCTCAGCCAGACTGTAGACAGCACCGATGACGCCCCGGCATTCACTTCATTGTTGGTGCTGGAAGGAGAAAACGGCCGTCTCACCTCCGAATCGTCTGTTAGCGGCGACATTGGTGGGCTGGGCACGGCCGCCGGTTTTGCCGCCCCCCTGCTGCGCCTGGAAACGCCCAACAGCTACGAAGCAGGCAGCAGCCAGGCCCGTTCCCATCAGGAATTACAGCAGGCCATCACAGGTGGGTCGGTGCGCTTGTCGCAGGGGCCGGCGTTTGGTGGGGCCGTGCTGCGCAGCGTGGCCTGGGGGATTGTGGTGGCGGCAATCGTGGCGGTGGGGGTGGCGACGGCCGTAGGCTGGTTGATGAGCCGCCACCTGAGCCGCCCCATTGGTGAACTGGTGGCCGTGACCCAACAAATGGCCGACGGCGATTTGCACACCCGCGCCCACATCACCCGCCCTGACGAACTCCGCCAGCTAGGCAACGCATTCAACGAGATGGCCGTCCGCATCGAAGAAACGATTGCCACCCTGCGCCGGTTTGTGGCCGACGCCGCCCATGAACTGAACACCCCACTCACCGCCCTGCGTACCAATCTGGAACTGGCCGCTAAATCGGCCCCCGCCAACGAACCATTGGCGCTGGCCCAAACGCAGGCGCTGCGATTGCAACAATTGAATGACCATTTGCTGCGTCTGTCGCGGCTGGAAAGTGGGCTGGACACGGCCGTGCCCGCACCCGTAGACCTGACGGCGCTGCTGGCCGACCAGAGCGAACAAATTGCCGCGCAGGCCGAACAGGCGGGGCTGGCACTAAGCATGGAATTGCCTGACACCCCGCTCATCATCACCGGCAGCGCCGAAAATATCAGCCGGGTGGTAGAAAATTTGCTGGACAATGCCTTCAAATTCACGCCGCCGGAAGGGGAAGTAAGCCTTTCACTCCGGCCAGAGGGGGAGTGGGCGGTGTTGCAGGTATGTGACAACGGCATTGGCCTGAATCCAGCCGAGCGGGAGCAGCTGTTTGACCGTTTTTACCGGGGGCAGACGGTGAGTGCCTACCCCGGTAGCGGGTTGGGACTGGCCATTGCAAAGCAGATTGTTTTAGTGCATGGGGGACAGATCACGGCCGTGCCCCAACCTGTCGGCGCTTGTTTTGAAGTGCGATTACCGTTAGTTTAGACGGCCGTGCTACATGGCCGCTTCCTCTGCCGCCAACCGTTCCAACCAGCCCGCATGTTTCTCTGCGTCGGACAAAAAAGCCAGCATGGTGTATGTACGCCTCAGCCGGAATCCCACCTTTTCGGCCACGTGAATCGAGGGGGTATTGTCCGCATCACATTGCCAGCTTACTTCCGTCAGCCCCAACGAGAAGGCATGTTCCACTGCCAGCGCCGTCACGGCCGTGGCCAGCCCGCGCCGCCGAAATTCATCCTGCGTATGCACACCCAGTTCAGTACGGCCGTCGGCGATACCATCGGCCATACACCAGGCGGCTACGTCACGGCCGTGTAAGGCTACAAACCCAAAGCTATGGGCATCAAACTGTTCCGGCGTACCAATCTCCGCAATCCAGTTCACCACATCATCCGGCAAGGTCACATCGGCGCGGTGGCGTAGGTCGGCATTGAGGGGCTGGATGGTGAAACCTTCTGGCAAGTAGTCACGGCCGTTGATTTGTAAGGCGTCGCAGCGGTAACAGAGGCGCGAACTGGGCACAGGTTGGCGCGGTTCGGCGATGGATTGCAAAGCGGTGTGCCACGCCTCTGACGCACAGACCCAGAGCCAGATGAACACCGGCTGTTCTGTCACACCCTGGTTAAAAAGCGCGTCCCGAACGCCCTCATTAAAAGCGTGATTGTCTGCTTTCCCGGCCAGAAAACACCAGACCGCCGGCGACCAGACAAACGCCGATTGGGGCGTGTCTGGGTCGTCTACAAAGAGTTTGCCACGATGATTGGCTAATACGGCCGTTAAAATCCCTTGATCCTGCAACGGTGCAAAAAGCGAAATGACCTTGTGGTATTCTGTGGTCGGCAATTGATAAAACATGCACATCTCCTTTGTTGATTGCTACAAATGGCACAAATTTATAGGTGATGCGTGAGGCGTGAGCCCTCGCGTCACGCCTCACGCATCACGAACTCCCCCTCACGAAACGAGCAAGCGACGATAAATGCCATTGGCGCGGGTCATCAGGTGGCAGGCGATCAGTTCGCTGCGCAAAGTAGCCACGTCGTCGTGGAATTCAATCAGCACCCGGTTGACCTCTTGCTCGGTGTAATCGTGGTCCAGTTCAAACTCTTCCACCAGTTTTTCCATGATCACCTGGCGCTTCTTTTGCTGGGTGGGAATGCGGCGCAAACGGCCGTGTCGGAAAAAGGTGTTCAGCACTTTGTCACGGTACGCATCGGGGGCCACGGCCGTAGCCAGCCCCGGTTCAGTCATGGCAATCAGGTCAGCCAGCGAGCGCTGCAACGCTGACCCTACCAGTGAATACATCTGGTAGTATTGCTCTTTTTGGCCGATGAGCAGGCCAACGGCCGTGAGCTGCGCCAGGTGGTGCGAAACCGTAGCCGGTTGCAAATTGAGAATGGCCGCTAATTCCTCGGTGTGGCGTGGTTTTGCCTGGATCAGGTTGATAATGAGCAGCCGTGCCGGGTGGCCGAGTGCTTTGAATAGCTGCGCCCGCTCTTCCAGATTGGCTTCGTAGTTCGGTCTACTCATCCCACCAGTTCCCCCGTTTGCCGGTGATGCGCAGGTAACAATGCCCAAACATGCCCCGCGCCGCTTCAATCATGCCCGCCTTCATTTCCTCGCGCACGGCCGTGTCTTTATCTCCCATCGCCCGTGCAATCTCCGCATCATGTTTGTAATGGCCGATGTATTGGCGCGTCGTCAGGTGAAAAGCGCGCACCAGTTTTTCTATGTCCGTTAAGGATGGGTCAGCCACAATGCCCTCAAAGGCCGCCGTGTATTCTGATTCGTTCATTCCAAAAATCTCCATCGAGTATATGATTAGATATACTACTAATCAGAAATATACAATAATAACCGTGTATCGTCAAGTTGGATTTGACAGCATGATTGATAAAGCGGAAGCTGCGCTTTACAAATTACCGGCAAATGTCATTCCAAGTGGAGTCTTCGGAGCAAGGAATCCCTCTGTAGCTGTCGGCTATAGGGATTCCTCGGAAGACCTCGGAATGGCAATTCATGCCGATTTTTCTACAAAGGGAATTGTTGTCCGGTGAAGGCGATGTGGGCACGGGACTGGTGTACGGCCGTCTGCTCTGCACTCCCCTCATCCAGCACCGGATTGGTGTGATTAAGGTGAGTCAACACTAACTGAGTGGGCAAATAAGCAAAACGGGCCAGCGTATCGGGGATGAGGGGATGGGCGACGGGGGCACGACCACCCAATTCATCCCGGCTGTAGAAGCTGGCGTCAACCAGGGCCACATCCACGCTACTTAAAACCGCTTCCGCTTCCGGCCACTGCGCCCAGTCGTCAATGTCCGGCAGATAGAGCAGGCGGCGGTTTGGCCCCTGGATGAGGAAGGCAAACGTACCCACACCCCATTCATCGCGGTGGGGCACGGGCACGGCCGTAACGCTCACATCGGCCGCCAAATCCACCGCCTGCCCCGCCACCAGCGGCACAATCCGTAGATTGTTTACCAATGGCGACCAGAGACGATTTTCCAGCAGCAGTTGGCCTAATTCACGGGAGACATAAATGGGTAATTGGGTAACGGACATGGCTTCCGGCCCAAGTTGGGGCAGGCCGCCAATATGTCCCAGGTGGGCGTGGGTGAGAAAGATACCGTCGGGCTGGCGCAGACGGGATGGACGTGCCGGATGCTCCCCCAACGCTTCAGCCAACAGATTTAACTGGTATTTGATGTCCGGCGTGGCATCAAACAGGTAAACGGCCGTTTCCTTCCCCCGATTATCCACCAGCCCCAAACAGGCCACATGCTCCGCCCTAGTCGGGTCGGCAAAAGCGGCCGCGCAGCGGGCACAACGGCAGCCCGCATGGGGCAGCCCGCCATCCTGCATGATGCCCAGGATCACGGCCGTGACTTGATTTTTCGGTAGTGCAATCATTTCCACTCGTTGAAAAGTAAGCAGTAAGCGGTAGGCAGTGAGCAGTAAAAAACCTCTAACTGCTTACTGTTCACTGCTCACTGTTCACTTTATAATACCCCGCCATGTCAGAGATGCCTATCTATACCATTGGCTATGGCTCACGGCCGTTGCCGGACTTCATCGCCCTCCTGCAAACCTACCAGATTGCCTATCTGATTGACGTGCGCAGCCAGCCCTATTCGCGGCACAGGCCAGAGTTTGGCAAGCAGCCTTTAGCCGAGCAGGTACAGGTGCAGGGCATCCGCTACGTCTTTATGGGGCACAATTTGGGCGGCAAACCGGCCGATGAACGCTGTTACACCAACGGCAAGATTGATTACGCCAAACTGGCGCAGATGCCCTTTTATCAGGAAGGTATTGGCCGGGTGCGGCAGGCCCATGCCCAACAGCTTCCCGTGGCCCTACTCTGCGCCGAAGAAAAACCGGAGCAGTGCCACCGCGCCCTGCTCATTGGCAAATCTCTGATGGAATTGGGTATCCCGGTGGCGCATATTGACGAACACGGCCGTCTGCGTTCCCAAACCGATCTCCTCCCCCAACCCGCTCTCTTGCCCGACGCCGACCTCTGCCTGAACGCCCGTTGGGATGAATGGGAGGGGCTGGAAACCAGCATCCCCCTCGACGAATGGCACGACGCACCGAGTGAAGCAGATATTTTTGCGCCGCCTGCGCTGGCGCTGCCCTTGCTCAAAACCATCTTCGGCTACGACGAATTCCGCCCGTTGCAGGCAGAGATAATCCAGAATTTGCTCAACGGCCGTGACAGTTTAGCCATCATGCCCACCGGCAGCGGCAAATCGTTGTGTTACCAGTTGCCCGCCCTGCTGTTTGACGGCCTCACCGTCGTCGTCTCCCCGCTCATTTCCTTGATGGAAGATCAGGTGAGCCAACTGCGGGAAGTGGGCGTCCCGGCGGCCTATCTGAACAGCACCCTGCCCCGCCCGCTGTATAACGAGACGATGGAGTGGGTGCGGCACGGCCGTGTCAAACTCCTTTACGCCGCCCCGGAAACGCTCACCCGGCCAGACGTGCTGGCACTGCTGGCCGAGAGCCAGGTGGCCTGCCTGACCATTGACGAAGCGCACTGCATCTCCCAATGGGGGCATGATTTTCGCCCCGAATACCGCCAGTTGGTTGATATACGTCGCCGCCTGCCCCAGGCGGTGTGCATCGCCCTCACCGCCACCGCCACGCCCCGCGTGCGCCAGGACATTCTGGCCTCGTTGGGCATCCCCCAGGCACAGGAGTTTATTGCCAGTTTTAACCGGGAAAACCTCTTTCTCAGTGTCCAGCCCAAAACCGACCTGGCCGGGCAAACGCTCTCCTTCCTGGAAGATCATCGGGACGAATCGGGCATTATTTACTGCGCCACGCGCAAACAGGTGGATTTGTTGAGCGGATTATTGCAGGCGAAGGGGTGGGCGGTACGGCCGTATCATGCCGGACTGGACGATGTGACCCGCACCCTAAACCAGCGCGCCTTCATCCGCGACGACGTGCCCATCATGGTGGCGACGGTTGCCTTTGGCATGGGCATCAACAAACCCAACGTCCGTTTTGTGCTGCACGCCGATTTGCCCCAGGATGTGGAGAGCTATTACCAGCAAATTGGCCGCGCCGGGCGGGACGGCTTACGCGCCGACTGCCTGCTGCTCTACAGCTACGCCGACGTGAGCACGGTCAACTTTTTCATTGACAAAATGCCCCCAGAGCAGCAAAAAGGGGCTTCCTTACGGCTGGCGGCGATGGTGCAATATGCGGAGGCGGGGGTGTGCCGGCGACGGCCGTTGCTCACCTACTTTGGCGAATCCTACGAAGCCGAAACGTGCGAGACTTGCGACAACTGCCTGGCCGAAGAGCAGGCACAGGTGGATTTGACCACACCCACCCAAAAATTCCTCTCCTGCATCTACCGCACCGGCCAGTTTTTTGGCGTCAACCACATCATTGATGTGCTGCGCGGCTCACGCAACCAGAAGATTTTGCAGCGCGGCCATGATAAATTGACGACCTACGGCATTGGCCTGGAGTGGGACAAGGATCAATGGAAACACCTCTGCACGCAGCTTATCCAACAAGGGTTGCTGACGCAGGATTTGGAACACGGCAGCTTGAAATTAACGGAAACGGCGTGGCCGGTTTTGCGCGGGCAAGCGCAATTTTTGGGGGTGATGGAAACGGCCAGGGTGAAAACGGCCGTCACCGCTCCCACCGAATCCCTCGACTACAATCGGGAACTGTTTGCCCTGCTGCGCCAGAAACGCAAGGAACTGGCGGATGCAGCCAACGTGCCCCCTTACGTCATCTTTTCCGACCGCACGCTGGTGGAGATGGCCGCCTTTTATCCGCAGTCGCGGGAATCGCTGACGCGGATTTACGGCATTGGTCAGCGCAAACTGGAAACATACGCCGATACCTTTTTACCGCTCATTCAGAATTATTGTGCCGCGCATGGTCTGGTGGAGGCAGCCAATATCCCGGCGATGCGCCGCGCTGCCCCGCGAGAAAATAAAGCGCCCGGCGCGCGGGCGCAGTTGGCGGTGGAGATGTACGAGAAGGGAAAGCCTGTGCCTGATATTGCCGATGAATTGGGTGTGAAAACCAGCACGGTGTTGAAATATCTGGTGGATGAGGTGAGGAAGGGACGGCCGTTGCCCCCCGACAACTTCCGCGCCCTCTCCACCCTCTCGCCACAGGAGCAGGCGCGGGTGCTGGCCTGTTTCGCCGAACTCGGCCCCGACTTCCTGCGCCCGGTCTTCGACGCCCTGGGCGAAACCGTCAGCTTTGAAGAGCTACACATCCTCCGTCTGGTCTACCTGTGTGAACCTCAACCTCCGGGAGCTTCCGAAGCTCCCGGAGGTTCGGAAAGCCACCTACTCAAATAAATACTGCCGAATATCCTCTGGCAGACATTTTACATCCTGCAAATAATCCAACACAAAATCACGATATGGGTGAACGACCCTCCCGGAGCTGACCCTCCCGGAGCTTTCAAAGCTCCGGGAGGTTGTTGAATTCGTTGGAAAATACGTCTCCACAAATTCGCGGTCTACCAGCGTACCCGGCCGTTCACCTACCCATTCTAAATAGTTCGAGTAGGGCCATTCGCCAGGGTCAGCTACCAGACCGGCTTTGACGGGATTGGCATGAATGTAACGACACAAATGGAGGAGATAACTTTCCTTATCCACATGGACAGCTTCAAATCGCCCCTCGAATAAAGTGCCAGAGCGCTCCTGCTGCCGGTTGACGGCCAGCACGTAGGCATTGAACAGGCTACCTATGGCTTTTGCCAGGGATATGTCGCCATCTTGCCGCAATAAGAAGTGGTAATGGTTGGGCATGAGGCAGTAGGCAATGACGATGATCTGGCAGCGGCGTAAATGTTTTTTCATCAGGCGCAGGCAGTAAAGATAGTTGTCTGCGTTGAAGAAGATACGCTCCCGGTTCGCACCGCGATTGTAGATGTGATAGTAGTTTCCCTGGCTAAATGTGGTTTGTCGTCGTGGCATAGTTTTCACCCCAAACTCTCCCGGAGCTTCCGAAGCTCCGGGAGAGTTAGAACGCACCCAACCTCCGCTCGTGTCCCAACCAACCTCCGGGAGGTTCTGAACCTCCCGGAGGTTATTCAGCGGGATTCTTCACCCCGGCGGGGTTCAGAATGACAGGTGTGGCGGGTGCGGCGTCAGGATGAAGGGAGGCGAAATAATCGAGCAGGGTGCGATGGATGAAAACCCAACCACCGCCCACCCGCCGCAGCAAGATGCGGTCAGCCATGGCATCCAAGTAGGCAACTAGCTTCCTGTTACGGAAAGGAAAAAGCAAAATCCCTTGTCTTTCTAAGCACCATCGTAGGGTAAAATGCTGAATTACTGAAATTCCTCCGTATACTAGAAATCCAAACCCCATCCCACAGATCATTCCGCCCATTAGTCCTGCAATTACCGATTTATCATCTCTTGCAGTATAGGCACCAACACAAGCAAAAACGAAACCATAAAACATTCCAAAACCCACTGAATTCCTGAAAGAATTACGGATGCCTTGATTAGGACTATGAGATTGGATTGAATCCTTGCTTTGAATACCTGCTTCTATCCAACCGGCTAGCGCAAAACAGGACCCTGTTATCAATCCAACCTCTAATCCTCCAGCCACCCCAAAAGCCAAGCCAATGCCCAGACCAAAAATCAACCAAGCCGTCATAGAACGGAGCATCTTCTTCGCCGAAAGCCCCCACACAATATCCTCCATCAGTTGGATCGGGTAAAGATAGGTTCTCATTCCAAAAAAAAGCCCTCCCCCTAAACCGACAAGCACTCCCCCTATTAGCCCAATTCTAGGTCCGAAAACCAGTCCTACACCTAACCCGCTACCTAAACCAGCAATCAGACCAACTCCTAGCCCAACCATCACCAAATGCCCAAGGCGCGATCTATTAGTATTCAGCCAAGTCGGCTGTAAGCGTTCTATGTAAAACACCATGTTTTCATGCTTTTGTAAGCCAACGGCCAAATTAGTCAACCAAGTCAACGCCTGGGTTTCATCAAATCCCGTCCTATGCTTCAACGGCCGTCGCCGCCACATTTCGGCCACGTAATGGCGGTACAGGTGGGCGCGTCGTGTTTCTGGGGTGGGCAGTTGTTTCAGGTCGGCCCGTTTCATATCCCGGTAGGCCAGCGTCATCACGCTTAAAAACAGCGGCGTTTGCGCCAGTTCGCGCATGGCGGCATCTGTTTTCACCATCTGGCGCACGGCCGTCAGCTTCAGTTCCGGGCGGCGCAGGTAGTCGTCTATCTGTTCATCGGTTAGTGGTTGGATGCGTACGGCCGTGCCCAGATTCAGCTTTTCGGCCAACCCTTCATACTCCACCACCCGGCAGCACACCACCAGCGGCGCGGGCTGCTGCGCCTTCAACTCGTTGATGGCCTGTACGCAGGCGTCCCGCGCCTCGGCCGCCACCTCATCCAGCCCATCCAGCAAGTAAATCAAACCACCGCTGGCAATGAAGCGGCGGCTGGTTTCACGCGGTAGCTGGTATTGCAGCAGCAGTTCCTCCACCATCCAGTCCGGCAGCGCCCCTTGCTGCATGGCCCAGGAAGAAAGGTTCAGCACCACCGGTGTGGGCTGCGCCGGGTCAGCTTCGGCCGCGTCCAGCAGCCTTTCGGCCAGTTGCAGCAGGGTCATCGTCTTGCCGCTGCCCGGTTCGCCCAAAATGAGCAGGCTGCCAGATTCGGCAAAGAGGGTGGGCACCTCCTTTTCCACCGGGCGATCCACCTGCCCCAGCACATAGAGCGTTTGGCGCGCCAGCGCCTGCGGCTGGTAGGTCAGCTTCAATTCCAGGGCAATCTCCTCCGTCACCGACTGCTTGAGTACGCCGTCAATCCAGGCAGCACGTACATTCCGGCGCAGCCCATATTGCTGCTCCAGTTGGGCGGGCAAAAACCAGGTGACATGCGGCCGTTCGCGCTGCAAGACGGCCGTCAGCTTTCCCAGTTGGCCGCGCCGCTGCATATACGCCAATAATGAAGCCGTCTTGGCACTAATCGTGCCCCCGTCCAAATCGTCATACAGAATGCCAATATCCAGGCAGAGAGTACGCAGTTCGTCCAAATCGAAGCAGTCTACTATCTGTTGGCGCAGCGGCCCCAGGGGGATGGTTTCAGCTTCGGCGACGGTGCTGCTTTCTGGCGGAGCCACGTGTTCCGCCCGACCGAGCCAGGCGGACACGGCCGTTAACAGAGACATTACTGCAAAAAACAGCACATTCAACGGTTCAAAGCTGCCCGGCTCGCTCAAAATCCAGGCAACCAGGGTGTAGATGATGGCAACAATAGTTACAACCAGGAGAATGGTGGTGAGGAGTTGGAGTCGTCTACGGCCGTTGGCGGTCAGTTTCATCGTTCTGTTTGCACTATGGGCACGTTGGTCAGTGTGGGGATTGTAGCGGTGTCAGCGAATGGCGTCTACCTGGGAATGGAATTCCCAGACTGATATAAAAAGTACGCTCAAGCGCACTAAAGAGGGCCGTCCAATAGAATGGCGTCTTTCAGCACGTTTTTTATACCAGACGCCGGATGGAATCCGGCGGGAAACGGCCGTACTCCCCATCACCCCTGCCGCCGGTAATAAGTGCCCGGCCCCTGCCCCTGGCGCGCGATTAGCCCCATTTCGACCAGCTTCTTGAAATCTAGAGCACGGGTAGCTTTGGCGCGGCTGGTCAGTTGGGCATAGTCACGGTCGGTGATGAAGCCGTGTTGGTCTATAAAATCGAGGATGGCTTGATGATATGGTTGCAGGCGGGTGGTGGGGGTAGCTGTCGCCAGCGATAACTGCTTTTCCACCCGCCGCAGTTCGTCCAACACCCCTCCGGCAAAGTATTCCAGCCAGGGGGTGAACTCCAACCCATCTACCAGATCATAGTAATTGCCCACGATGCCTACCTGTTGAAAGTAGCGGCTGACATTCTGGTTGTAGTAGTTTTCAAAGCTGAACAGGTTGAAGGTGTGCAGCCCCAGACCGGCCAACAGAATGTTAGTAGTCAGGCGGGTGGTACGGCCGTTGCCATCCACAAAGGGATGAATAATGACCAACTGTTTATGTACCAACCCCGCCAACAGCAGGGGATCGAGAGCCGCCTGGTTGGTCTGCACAAAAGCCACCAACTCATCCATGAGCGCAGGCACATCTTCCCAATCGGGCGGCAGATAAATGACCTCCCTGGTATGTGGATTGTGTACCACCACCGGTTCGCGCCGCCACTGGCCGGTTTGATGAGCAGGCAGCAGCCCGGCCATCACGCCAGTATGGATGGAAAGAATGAGTTCTGTGGAAAATGGCGAAACCGGCGCGGCTTCGGATTGCGCCCAATTCTGGCTCAAATCCGTCAACACCCGGTTGTAATTAAGGACTTCTTGTTCGCTCTGGCGGATGGCATCTGGCCGATTTTTGATCAGCCGTTTGACTTCGGTGAGAGGGAGGGGGTTGCCTTCGATGCTGGTGGAGGCGTAGGTGGAAACGGCCGTCGCCTCGGCAATCATCTCGGTTAATATGGCAGTGGGCACGGCCCGAAGCCACTTCGGGTTCGCCGTTTTGTTTAGCTCATGCACCAATACCGCCACCTGCTTAATGGTCTGCAACAACTCTGGGGAAACTGTATATGTTGGCGTAACCATCATCGTCTAATTATAGACGATTTTTAGACGATAGGCGAACCATAATCCGATTACCGATTACGGCCGTTGGCGGTCAGTTTCATCGTTTTTTGTTTGCACTATGGGCACGTTTGTCAGTGTGGGGATTGTAGCGGCGTCAGAGAACGGTGTCTACCAATCTCCTGGGGATGGAATCCCCAGGCTGTTACTCGGTGATCAGCACCGTGGGCCGGGGGATGCTGTAGTTGTCGCACACCTGGAACAGCAGTTGAAAGCGCCCCCACCCGTTGCAGGAATTGGCGCATGGTGGGGTCTGCCTAATGGGTCGGCTCTGGCTCGCCGCTGGCCCAACCGAAGGTGGCCCATTTGTAGCCGTCGGCCAACACCAGTTTATGCCCTTTCAAGGTATATTGCCAAACAATACTGGGAGATAAAAAAGACCCGAAGGGTTTCCAAAACCCTTCGGGTCTGATTGTTTGAAAAATCCGATGCCTGGTCTCAATTCAAATACTGGCGCAGGTGCCCGGCAAAGTTGGGGTGGCGCAGTTTGCGCAATGCTTCTTTTTCCAGTTGGCGGATGCGCTCGCGGGAGAGGCCAAACATCTCGCCCACTTCCTTGAGGGTGCGCGATTCGCCATCTTGCAGGCCGTAACGCAGGCGCAAGATGCGAGCTTCACGCGGCGTCAGTTGGTCCAAAATCTCGCCCAACTCTTCGGTGAGCATTTTAGAAGCGACAGTTTCGGCCGGCGGCGGCGCGTCTACATCTTCAATAAAGTCGCCCAGTTCAGCATCAGACTCATCGCCGACGGGGCGTTCCAGGTGGACGGGCTGGCGGCTGGTGCGCAGCATCCAACGCACCCGGTCGGCGGGCAATTCCATGTGTTCGGCGATTTCTTCGGCGGTGGGCTGACGGCCGTACTCCTGCTCCAACTCCTGGGCAATCTGGTACAGCTTGCTGATGCGGCCACCCAGATGGGCGGGGATGCGGATGGTACGGCCGTGATTGGCTAACGCCCGCGTCACCGCCTGCCGAATCCACCACGTGGCATACGTGCTAAAGCGATTACCACGACGGTAGTCATATTTTTCTACCGCTTTCATCAGGCCGACGTTGCCTTCCTGGATCAAATCCAAAAATTGCAGGCCACGTCCCCGATATTTTTTGGCAATGCTCACCACCAGCCGGGTATTGGCGCGAATCAGGTGCGCACGTGCGGCATCACCCACTTCGCAAATGTTCACCAGGTGGTCAATTTCATCGTCGCTGAGAGTGTCCGTTTCTTTGTGCAGCTTACGGTCAGCAGCGCGGCCGGCCTCAATTTCCATAGCCAACTGCACTTCTTCCTCGGCGGAAAGAAGCCCTTGCTGCCCCATTTCGCGGAAATAGAGTCCCACGGAATCATCAATGGGTACATTGCTCAGATCAAACAACGGCGCGGAATGAGACGAGTCGCCCATCTCGCCAGCAGCAAAGCTGAAACTTTCTAAAATGTCGTCGTCTAGTTCTTCGGCTCCGGCCCCGTTTAAGGGTATGGCGGGGGCGTCCACTTCATCTTCGCTTTCGTAAATGGGGACACCAGCTGCCTGGGCTTCTTCCATTATCGTTTCCAGTAATTGAAGATTATCTTCTACTTCTGGCAGCGCCTCCATAATCTGATCATATGTTAAATACCCTTGTTCCACGCCCTCTGTAAGCAGAACACTAACTACGTCCATCTCCTCAAATGGATCTTGCATATCGCTCATATATTAAACCCTTTCTTCCCAGAATTTTTTGATGGTGGGGTGTAACGCTCACCCAAGTCGTCCTCTTCCTTACACTCCGGGGCAGTCTAGCATAATCGCAAGCGCAAAGTCAAGGGGGGAAAGCAGGGTCAGAAGGGGTGGTTGAGGTAGGGTTAAGGTAGGCTTTAGAGTGGAGAAATGGATTATCGGTCCACCATCCCCAGCACCTCATCTACGCCGTACAAGGGGGTTTGCAACACGGCCGTTGCCAGCCGCAAATCTAATTCACAATTCAGCGACCATGTGTTGGAATTGGTGGGGCCAATTGTTAGTGAATCGTGTTCCTGGATGCCCCAATAATCCAACAGTTTCAGGCCAAAATCAGCGCGGCTCATCACCTGGCGGCCGGCCACGTTGAGAATGCCGGTAAAGGGGTGCTGCACCAGTTCCAGGCAGGCGCGGCTGAGGGTTTCTACCCATACCGGGTTGCGTATCTGGTCATTGAACAGGGTCACAGGTTGCCCGGCGCGTAGCGCCCCGGCTGCCCAGGCGGTGCTGTGGTCCATACTGTCCAGCCCGTAGATGAGCGAAGTACGGACGATGACGTGGTTGGGATGGCCTTGCATAATGGTTTCGGCTTCGGCTTTGGCACGGCCGTAAGCATTGATCGGGGTGGGCACGGCCGTTTCTGCGTAGGGTGGTGCATCTCCCCGGAACACCACGTCGGTGGAGAGGTGGATGAGGCGGGCATTGACCTGTTGCGCGGCCTGAGTGATGTGTCTGGCCCCTAGCCGAATGACCGCTTCCATATCCTCGCCCCGGTTGCTGCCTGCTGTGTGAATGATAACATCAGGCTGGAAGGTGGTGACAAGATGGGTAACGGCCGTCTCATCCCGCAAATTCACCCGTTCCCCCTGCCCCGTGGCCAGCGGATTGTGGTGGAAATAGGTGTAACGGGTGTCGTGTACGGCCGTTGCCAGCGGCACAAGGCTCTGCCCCAAATAGCTGCTACCGCCAGTAATCAGCAGGCGCAGCTTATTCTTCGGATTCATCCAGTTCTTTGACCCTGGCCATGGCCTGAATGGCGGCTTCCTGAGCCGCACTTTGTTTGCTACGGCCGTCGCCTTGCCCCCACACCGCCTCACCTACCCGCACCGCCACCGTAAACATCTTGGCATGATCCGGCCCGCTCGTTTCCACCACGTCATAACGCGGCGTAATGTTGTAACGCGCTTGCGCCCACACCTGGAACTCGCTCTTGGCGTCTTTATGCAAGGAGTCGGCAATGATTTCTACTAACGCCGGGCCAATAAACCGGGCCACCAACTTCTCAACCAATGGCAACCCCTGATCCAGATAAACTGCACCGACCACCGCCTCGAAGGTGGCGCACAAAATGGGCATTCGCTCCCGGCCGCCATTTTCCGCCTCGCCATAACCCAGACGCAAATGGGTGCCCAGTTCCAACTCTCGCGCAAAGGCGGCCAGTGATTTGGCCTGCACCAAAGCCGCCCGCAAACTGGTTAGTTCTCCCTCATCCATCTCCGGGTAATGGTGATACAGATACGCGCCGACCACAAAATCCAGCACCGCATCGCCCAAAAATTCCAGCCGCTCATTATCTTCCAGCGATGCTTCCGGCCGTTCATTCAAAAAGGAACGATGCGTCAATGCGCGGGTCAGCAAAGAGTAATCGTTAAACTGCACCCCCAGCTTTTCTTCCAGCAATCCCAGGTCATCTACTACATCATTCATTTTTGTGCTTTTTGCAATAGTCATCGTCACCGATGGCCAGTACCTGACAGGGTGTTCGGTAAATTGCCTTGTTGGGCGGAATGATTATGTGTGTTCATTTATGTATTTCTGGATAATTCGTATTGTTGGCTTTAAGCAGAGCGTCATACTGAAGGTCTTTGATACAATTACTTCAAGATATTCCCGCCCTGTCTCTGACCTATATCTTACATCATGCACCGACATAGCATTAAACTCGAAATGCGTCCCCTGGGTACCTGAAAATATTAGGCGAACGTCTCTATATTCTGGTGCAATTGCAAACGAAATGGATTCGCCACGAGATGAGTATACATACACGGAGTCGTTGTAACGCCAAGGAACATCATTGTTTGCCATCTTCGGTTCACACTCGAAGAAGGTTATGAGATCAAGTTCTTCTACGGTCAACTTGTCCATTTACCTATCCGTCCAACACCCGCTTTGCCACCTAGCGAACATGACCAAAGGCCGCGCCTGCGCGGGAGATATTGGCTCGTTACACTTTCAGTTTGTGAATGAGCCGAGTACCAACCGGTCTGAGTAAAAGCATTGTTAGGCGGCATCCTCATTTCACATGTATGCTGACAAATCTTCCATCGTTTGAATCCATTCCAAAAAGCTTGAAGCTAATTTGTATACACCTCGCTCCTTTTCGTTTGGATCATATCCATGTTGTTCGTGGAACAAATAGTAAATTGAACCGAAATCTTCATCAATTAGAGATATTATTGTATAGTCGCCATATCCACTATTAGCAATGGGGAGCCACCCATTTGGTATTCCATAGTCATCGTAAATGTAATTCCGAAGTGATTGGGGGCATCCCCTAGGAAGAATTGAATACATCTCGTAAACCGACTCTATCCAATTCGTTTCTCCGGGCATCCAATAATCATGATTAACTGGAAGTGCACCATTGTGTAATCGAAGGTATTGACGATAATCATCGGGAAGCCTTTTCCCAAGTTCTTTTTCAAACTCCAGAATTACCTCTTCCGAAATTTCGGGCAATTGCAGGTGTGAGATGAATTCTATTCCGTTCATAAGCCTGATATTCGGATTCTGCCAAAATCCTGGCTGCCAAACAATTTGTTGAACCGCAGAATGCAAAGAATCAAAATATAAAACTTTGCGCCCTTTGCATCCTTGGCAGTGAAATTCTGTTCAGGCACTCATGCCCATTACACAGCTTCGTACTTCTTGAACAGCAAGACGGCATTGTGCCCGCCAAAACCAAAAGCGTTGTTCATACACACGTTCACTCTGGCCGGCCGGGCCGCATTGGGCACATAGTCCAGGTCACAGGCGGGATCGGCCGTTTCGTAATTGATGGTCGGTGGAATCATCTGGTCGCGGATGGCCTGCACGCAGAAGACGCTTTCCATCGCCCCGGTGCTGCCCATGCAGTGCCCGGTCATAGATTTGGTAGAACTGACGCCGATGGAATAGGCATGTTCGCCGAGAGCGGTTTTGATGGCGGCCGTTTCGTTAGCATCATTCAGTTCAGTGGCCGTGCCGTGGGCGCTCACATAATCCACATGCTCCGGCTGCAAACCGGCCTCTTGCAGGGCAATGCGCATGGCGCGGGCCGCACCAGAGCCGCCTTCTGACGGGGCAGTAATGTGAAAGGCATCCGTTGTCTGGCCATAACCCACAATTTCGGCCAGGATTTGGGACCCTCGTGCCAGGGCATTTTCCAGGCTTTCCAGCACCAGCATGGCCGCCCCTTCACCCACCACCAGGCCATCCCGGTTCTTATCGAATGGTTGGGGGGTCTTGCTGCTTTTGGTGGAGGTTGCGCCCGCCCGTTCAAAACCGGCCAGGGCGACGGTCGCCATGATGGATTCACTGCCGCCGGTCAGGGCGGCGTCAATGTCGCCGGAACGAATGGCACGGTAGGCGTGGCCGATGGCGTCACTGGCCGAAGCGCAGGCGGAGGTAATGGTGGTGGAGGGGCCATGAATGCCATAATCAATGGCTAACATGCCGGCCGCGCCGTTGGGCATGATCATGGTGATGGCAAAGGGCGTGACCCGGCGCAGCCCCTTTTCAACCAATATCTTGCCCTGCTCCACCAGGGTGCGAATGCCGCCAACGCCTGTGCCCAGGATGATGCCCACGCGGTGGCTGTTTTCTTCGGTGATGGGTAGTTGGGATTGGGTCAATGCTTCGCGGGCGGCGACTGTTGCCAATTGTTGATAACGGTCGCGGCGGCGGGCTTCTTTGCGATCCATATAGTTGTCGGGGTCAAACTCTTTGACTTCGCAGATGACGCTGGCGGTGTGGTCGTTGGGGTCGAGCAAGGTCAGCGGGCCGACGCCGGATTTGCCCGCCAGTGCGGCCGTCCACGTACTTTCGGCGTCATGCCCCAGGGCGTTGATTGACCCCATCCCGGTGATGACCACCCGCTGGCGGTGGTGGATGTTTTGGTGTTCCATGTGTTTCTCCAGTTTTCCATGTTGGACTGGTAATTCGTAAAACGTAAAACGTGGTCCGACTACCAGATTGCGTTTTACGTTTTACGTGTTCATGTTGTCTTGTTCCGTCGGATGATAATGTCCTTCGATCCACACGCTTTGGTCTGGGCCGACTTCTTTTTTCCAGACGGGCACGATTTCTTTAAGGCGGTCTATGCCGTAGCGGGCGGCGTCGAAGGCGCCCTGGTCGCGGTGGGCGGCGGCGCAGGCGACGAAGGTGGTCATGTCGCCCACCTGCAA
>CAYXUZ010000044.1:0-26994 GCA_964467705.1 uncultured Ardenticatenaceae bacterium
AAGATGAAAGCCAGCCCCAGCACCCCCACCACGACTGCGCCAATAATGACCCATTTTTTCTGATTTGCATCCATGATTTCTCCTAACAATGCCTCCTGAAAAAGTTTGTTTACTCCTGAAATTGGTTAGTTGTTGCTGCGCGTTATTATCCGCAGGCTGTCCGAATGGGCAACCGGCTCTTAACCGTTTCAAAGGTGGCAGGTAACAAGTGGCAACAGGAGATGACTTGCCGTTGGGAATGACTTACCGTACATTTTGGGAAAATCGAACGATAGGCAGGTGAATAGATGAATCAGGACATTACGTTTCGGCCTGGCGCCATAGATGATTCATATGGGGTGTTCAATATTTTTGAGGAGTCGTTGGCTGACCTTCTGCAACGGCACGGCCACAGTGAGCCGACGAGTTGGGGCAACCCGGAGGAAATGGCGCAGATGTGGGAACGGCGACGGCCGTTGTATGAACACCTGGCCCGCACCGCCGCTCATTTTTGGGTGGCGGAGCAGGATGACCGTATCGTGGCCTTTGCCCGTTCCATTGTGCGCGATGGCTCGTTGGAATTGACGGAGTTTTTTGCCCTGCCCGGCGTGCAGTCCGGCGGCATAGGGCGGGAACTGCTGGCGCGGGTCTTTCCCCATGAAGAGTATGCACAGCGCATGATCATTGCCACGACGGACATTCGGGCACAATCGCGTTATCTGAAGACCGGTGTTTTGCCCCGTTTTCCCATTTACTACTTCTGGCGGCGGCCAGAGGCGCTGCCGTTAGATAGTGATTTGCAGAGTGAACCGATGGCGCCCTCGCCGGAGTTGTGGCAGACGCTGGCACGAATTGACACGGCCGTACTCGGCCACAGCCGCACGGTTGACCATGAATGGCTGGTCACCGACCGGCGGGGGATGTTGTTTCGGCGGGAAGAACAGGTGGTGGGGTATGGCTACCTGGGGCCGTCGTATGGCCCGGTGGCATTGCTGGATGTGGCTGATTTCCCGGCGGTATTGGCACTGGCAGAGACGATGGCAGTGGCGGACGGCCGTGAATATATTGGATTTGAGACGCCAATGTGTAATGCAACGGCCGTGAACTATTTTCTGTCACGCGGCTACCAGATCGAAAGTTTCATCGCCCTGTTTATGAGCAGTCAGCCTCCTGACAAGTTGGAACAATATCTGTTGACCAGCCCCCCGTTTTTTTTGTGATCGGTTTTCTGCCAAGAGACCTGACAGGTTACAGTTATAGCTCTTGCTGCTCAAACACGGCCGTACTCACCACAAATAGCACCACAATCAGCACAACCGTCATCACCAGCGCGCCACCGTTGGCAGCGGGCACGGCCGTCTCCAACCCCAACTGCGCCGCCCAGGCGACCAGGCCGCCGGGCATGAGTGGGCCAATGCGCGGCAGGCTACCCGCCAGCAGCAAAACCACCGCGCCCACAAAAGCAATGCCTGCGCCCGCTACCGTGCTGTCGGCAATGGTACTGCCCAGCAGCGTCACCGCCGCCAGCGCCAGCAGCCACAGCCAGAGCAGCAGATTACCGAGCAAGAACGGGCCAAAGGCCAGCCCGCCAAATAACACATCGGTGTAATAATACGCCCCCAGTGCCGCCAGCAGCAGCGCCAGCAAAAAGACCACCCCCTGCCCCACCAGTTTGCTCAACAAAAACGACCAGCGAGTGAGTGGTTTGCTCAGCACCATCACGGCCGTGCCCTTTTCCTTCTCGCCCGCCACCGCCCCCATGCCCAACACAATCACCAGGATGAAACCAAACTGGGTGATATTTTCGATATATTGAGCAATCGCATCGGCAGTTGTTGGTGTGGGAATGAGGGCAGCGAACTGCTCTGCCCCTTCAATGCTGGTCAGCAGTTGCGGCGTGAATTTTGCCAACAGCGGCGACATGAGGCCAAAGACCAGGAAGATGGCGGCTACCACCAGCACCCGGCGGGTGCGCCATTGCTGCCGTAGTTCTTTGGCTACGGCCGTGCCCAACAACACCAAATCCGTGCGCGGCGAATTCAGTTGGCGCGGCGGCTGCGGTTCCCGCGGCCAGATGCGCCACAACCAGAGCAGCGCCACCCCTGCCAACAGCACAAAAATCGCTTCCATCAGCCACACACTGTCCAGATATTGCGGCAGCAAAACAGCCAGCGTATCAAAAAAGGCGTGGAAGAGGATAGCGACCAGCACGTACATGGGATTACGCCGCTTAAACGCCAGCCAGACCAACACGGCCGCGACCACATGCAGGCTGATAGCCGCGCACCGTTCGACAAAGGGGGCAATGCCAATAAGCGGTGAACCTTGAATCGCCTCTAGTTGCTGACTTACGGCCGTCAGTTGTTCGGCCGATAACCCTAAACTATTCAGGTCAACCCCTTCCAGCGCCAGCAGTGAGGTCAGCCCGGCGGCGGTCAGCACCGCGCCAAACAACATCGCCTCAATGCCGCCGTGCCCCAGCCCCACCATCACGCCATCGGTGAATTGCTCTGCCCGGTGGTAGCGGAACAGTATCCAGAAAGCGACCACCCGCGCCAACGTTTCGCACAACGCCGCCGACAGTCCCAGGACAACGGCCGTGCGCCACAAATCCGGCGCGTCGGGGCCAACCGGGCCAATCAACCCCACATCCGCCAGCCACTCATTCAGCGGCAAATGGTAGACCTGTGAAGCCACAAACGCAGCCATGCCCACACAAAACAAAAACCAGGCTACCACAACCCGCCGTCGCAGCCACACTGCCAGCGCCAGCGGCAACGCGATCATGCCAAAAATGGAGAGGGAATAAACGAATAGAGTCATATTGAAACGGTTGGCAAGTTGCAGGTTACAGGTGGCAGGTGATTACTTGCCACCTGCCACCTGTAACCTGCAACCATTATCATTCACTTACTGACAGGAAGATTTCCTCCAACGACGGCCGTACCCATGCATACCGCTCCAACACCACCTCTTGCTGCACCAGGAGAGGTAGCAGCGCGTGTTTGGCGGTGTCCACATCATTAACGCGCAGGCGGAGACGGCCGTTTTCGTGGGAGACCTCTATCACCCAGGGCTGTTCGGCCAGCAAAGCCGCCAGTTCCGCCGACCGGCTGGCGTCCGTTAAATCCAGTTCCACCATATCGGCCGCATACTGGTTGAGCAATTCGTCCCGCGCCGCCACCAGCAGCAGTTCCCCCTGGCGGATAATGGCTACCGTGTCACAAATGCGCTCCACGTCGCCCAAAATATGGCTGGAAAAAAAGACCGTCACCTGGCCGCGCAAACTCTCGATCAGCTTCAATAGTTCGTACCGCCCGGCCGGGTCAAGGGCGCTGGTGGGTTCGTCCAGCAGCAGCACCGGCGGGTTGTGCAGCAAGGCCTGGGCCACGCCCAACCGCTGCACCATACCGCCGGAATAACCGCGAATCGGCCGTTTGGCCGCGTCCGTCAGCCCGGCCAACGCCAATACTTCCTCGCTGCGCCGCTGCCGGGTGACCTTGTCCATCTGAAACAATTTGCCCACGTAATCCAGGTAATCACGGGCACTCATCCAGGGGTAGAAGGCGGGGTCTTGGGGTAGATAGCCAAATTGAGCGCGGGCGGCACTGTCGGCCTGGGTCGTTTCTACTCCGGCAATCCAGGCACGTCCGGTTGACGGCCGTGCCAGCCCCGCCAGCAGCCGCATTGTCGTCGTTTTGCCCGCTCCATTCCGCCCCAAAAAGCCAAAAATGGAACCGGCAGGCACTTCCAGATTCAGCGGTTTCAGCGCCTCCACTTCCCCATAACGGCGGCTCAAACTTTCGCAGCGAATGGCGATGTCGTTCATGATCTAAAAAAGGTGATGCGTGATTTTTGTCACGCATCACTTCTACTCATCCCGCCCAACCACAAAATAGACGATAGGGCCAATGAAATTGAAGAAGAGGATGATCAGCACCCACAGCCATTTGGGGCCTTTAGTCTTTTCGCGCCGGATCAGGTCTACCAGCGCAGCAATCATCAACGCCAATTGAATCAACAAAATGGGGATCAACAAGGGAATATACGGCCGTATCTGCTCTAACCCATCCATAAAAACCTCCTGTAACGTGATCTACGCGCGGCGCGAAAATCACCGCTCACTGCTAACCGCTCACTGCTAACGGAATGGTGTTCGCCAGCATAAAACCGGGCGTGTGCATCTGGGCCTGTTCTACGGCCGTGCCGGACATACTCCATGGCCCGGTGTGTTTGATCTGCACGTTGACGAGTTCACCCTGGCGGTCACGGCCGTCGCTGAAAAAGACCAGCTTATTTTGCGGCGTGCGCCCTCGCCAGCGCCCCTTGTGCAAATCTTCCACCAACACCTCCACCGTCTCACCCAAATGGCGGCGGTTAATCTCGTGTGAGAGCTGCTTTTGCATCTCCTCCAGCAGGTGGAAGCGGCGGCGTTTTTCCTCGTCCGGCACATCATCTTCCAGGCGGCGGGCGCTGACCGTGCCAGGGCGCGGGCTGTAGCGCGCCAGATGCACCTTGTCCAACTTCAACTCCGCCAGGATGTCATAGGTTTCCATGAATTGCGCATCCGTCTCGCCCGGAAAACCGACGATAATGTCACAATGCACGGCCGCGTCGGGGATAATGTCCCGGATTTTGTATACCAGGTCGCGGTACTGCTCACGGGTATACTCCCGCTTCATGTTCGCCAGCACCTCATTATTGCCCGCCTGAATGGGCACTTCAATTTGCGGCATCACCTTGGGCAAATCGCGCACCGCATACAAAATCTTGTCCGTCATGTAATTGGGGTGGCTGGTGAGGAAACGGATACGCTGCAAACCATCCACATCGTTAATCACCGTCAACAGGTCTGCCAGATCGGGGCCATCGGGCACATCATAACCGTAGCGGTCTACAATCTGCCCCAGCAGCACCACCTCTTTCACCCCCTGCGCCACCAACGACCGCACCTCGGCGGCAATCTCGCCTACCGGGCGGCTGCGCTCCTTGCCCCGCTTTTGGGGAATGATGCAGAAGGTGCAGGCGTGAGAACAGCCGTAAACAATGGAGACGGGCGCAGAGACAAGCTGTCCGCGCTGCTCAGCCGGTAGAATTACCGCTCCATCCATCAGCGCATGGCGGCGGCTGGTGGCCTCTAAATCCAGCGCCAGCCCTTCATCTTGCTTCAAATGGTTCACCAACGGCAGCCCATCGGTTGCCGGTTCCATGAACACATCCACAAAGGGGAAGCGTGCTTCTAGCTGTTCATTGCCGCGCACACCGACCACACAGCCCATGACGGCAATGGTTTTGTCGGGATGTTTTTCTTTGAGCGGCCGTAGATTGTGCAGCTTGCCATATGCCTTGTCTTCCGACTGCTGGCGCACGGTGCAGGTCTCCAGCACGATCACGTCGGCATCTTCGGCGCGGGGCGTGGCCGCATAACCGAGCTTTTCCAGTTCGGTGGCCACCCGCCGGGCGTCAGCGTAGTTCATCTGGCAGCCGGTAATCCAAAAGTGATATTTTTTCGTCATCTGTCTCTATCAGACCTAATGTACCACCCGGCTCGGTCAGAGACCGGCCGGAGCTTTTAGGGTCTATTTCTTACCCACAATCCATAGTTCTTGTAAATGAAAAGTGATTCTATCCCCGGCAAATTGGGGCGTCAAATAGTCCTGGACGGGCGTAGTCGCCTGCACGAGCAGGGCGCGCAGGCGCAAGCGGTCTGGTGGGGAAAGGGTTAAGGCCCAATTGTGAAAGGTATGGCTCACGGCCGTGACCCGCACCCCCTCCACCTGAAACCCCTGTTCGTGCAAAACATCCTCCCATTCACACTGGCTCCACGCCGGTTGCCAGCCGCTCATCTGCAAAAAAGCATTTATATAGCGGCCGGACTGTCGTTGTTGTTCTGCCTTTTTACCACGCAGACGGCTGCCAGGCACAACCAGGTCCCGCACGGACAGCATGCCACCCGGCTTGAGTTCTGTCACGGCCGTGTGCAACCAACCAGACAAATCGGCCACCGTTTGCGAAGGATAGTAGTGGGTGAGGCAATCGTACATGGGGGAGAAAATTTGGGTAATTACTCTTCCGCCGGATTTACCCAGGCCAGCGATGTGCAGTTCCCGTTGTCATGTACGATGAGGGTCTGGTAATCATAATCAGGCGCGACCAGGTTGATGACGCCATTATTCATAATTTGCGCCAGCCAACGGCCGTCAGCCGACCAGTCAAATGTAAATGCCGGAATTGAGGTTGAAGCCCCAGCCAGATAGGTTTCCGTGGTATTGGCGGCAATGTCGTGCAGAAAGTAAACCAACACATTTTGGGGGGCGAAGATATTGTCTTCTGGCGCACCTGTGGCCATCAGGTAACGGCCGTCTGGCGAAAATCCCACATAGTGCGGACTACTATGCACAAAATGCAGACGGTACTCAATCATGTTCTGACGCCAATTCACCAGAAAAATAAAGTTTTCGGCGCGTGAAGTAGCCATGACCACCAACCAATCCTGCTCCGTTGGGTGCGGTAGAACGTACCGAATAGCCAGATGAAATGGCCGAAACGCCTGCGGTATGGCCTGAAGTAAATCATTGGTGTCCAGAAGCGATTGAGGTAGATCATCTGTTGTGAGCGCCAGGACAATTTGCTGGATGCTTTCCACATCCGATAGATTATTCATCTGGACATAACCGTATGTCTGTTCATCTGCCCAAAACGGCGCAAAACCACCAGAAGATGGCAATGGGACTTCACTTGTTGGATCACCTACCTGATTGGCGCGTCCGAGAGAGAAATTTTCCATCTGAGGGCCATTATCAAAAAGCAGCAGACGGCCGTCTGCCCCGGTCAGAAGCCCATTCCCCACAAAACCTGTTGCCTCCAAAATCGTCTGTGTGCCAGTCGGTGACCAGATGGGATTGCCGCTCAAGGGGATGCTCGCACAGCCAGTTGCATCGCAGGTGGTCATGTCTACCAACATGGGGTGCGGATCCATACCATTAACCGGGACAGCATAGACCAACAAGTAGCGGCCAGTTGCGTCCATCTGCCCCCAGGAAAGCGAGACCGGATAATCTTCGCTAAGAATTGGTTGCCCAACGCCATCTTGCCACAGCAAAGGTTTAAACAGTTCGCTTTCCAGAGGAACAGTCTGTAACAGCACGGCCTCATCAGTGGGCAACGGGCTGGCAAATAGCAATCCGGCCATTTCATATTCCATCTGCCACGTCTCTTCTGCCAAATGATAGCGGTACAGATTGGAGATGGTTGTGGCGGTTAACTCAGTGGTGCAAGTGAGTAACAGGTCTTGGTCAGGCAACGGCGTGGGTAATGGCCCCTGGCTGGCAACCATTTGTGTGTGTGCAAACAACCACCAATCACGCAACAGCCGTTCTTGCACCATCACTCCTTCCTCCGGTTGTGCTCCTTCCAGGCTGGCCAACCATTGGGCCACAGTTTGCGGTTTGCCCAAACTGGTTAGCACGGTCACCGGAGATGGTGCGCCAGGCTGACGCATGAAAAAATCTACAAAGGCATAGAACTGCCAGCCATCAGCCGCCAATAGGGGTTGGAATGAGGATTCGCGCCAGAAACGGAAGAGGATGTCTGGACTGGGGCCGCTGTTTATGATTTGGGCATGGATGGCGGCGGTGACGGGCCACGGCCGTAGCCCCATCTGGCTCAATTGATACTCCAGAAATGCCTGGTAAACGGGCGCATGCGCGCAGCACTCCCACTCAACTAATTCGGTAATGAGCATAGCCGCCACCGCTGCCCCATACCCCTGCAACAATGCCTGGTATCCGGCTTCATCTAGTGGTAAACCGACCAGCGTCGGGGCAGGCAAGTCCAGCCGCAGGTTGCCATCATAGTAACTGGCAGGATCGGTCAGAGCCAGCAAAGAAGCCGGATCAGAATCAAGCCGGACAGTCAATTGCAGACCGTTCGGGCAAGGAACTGGTATGACCTCCAGGCAGGTATTGGTGATCACGGCCGTCAAATCTTTCGCCAATCGTTCAGCTACGGCCGTGTCTCGTTCCGGGTATATGAGCGTTAGTCTTGGCCTCTGCACCGTCTGCCACCCGCCCCAAAATTCATCATCCGGCGGCGCTAACAGCCACCGGGTACGGCCACGCCGGTAAACGGCCGTGTGTTCCAATATCACGGATTCGGCTCCGTTACCCAGCGTGTGTTCTTGCAGAAAGTGTAGCTCTGCCGCATTCATGTCAGGCGCCACATCAATTTGCACATACCGATCATCATCTATAGAAAGGTCAGCATAGGCCTCACTTTCCGTCGCCAACGGCAAGCTCAAAAAGGAGCGATCATAAAACAGCCCCTTCTCGAGCAACTGCTCATAGGTAATCGTCCAGACCGGTTCCCTGGCCGAAAGTAGGGGGGCCAACAATTCTAAATCCTGCCGGGCAGCCGCCCGGTTAACCAGGTTATGCGAGGAGATAACATCGGCTTCAATCGCCGCCGTGAGTGTTTCAATGCGTCGCATAAATTGCCAATAGATAACCATACCGGCAACTGACAGTAACACAACTATTAACAGCAGCACACGCCACGGCCGTTTGGGTGAGCGATCAGGGGGGCGAGCGACTGTTTCGGTCGTATCCCAAACAGTGTCATCTTCGGTTTGCCAATCAAAATTTTCAGCCATACTTCAAAGTCCCGAAAGGTATTTGTCCACTTATCCGGGTCCGTCATTGCCCCAGGCGGCAAAATTGCAGGTGGCAAAATCATATATCAGTAGCTGATCAACGCCGGCTTCTGGAGCGCTCAGGTGAACAAAATCATCATCTATGCGCAGCAGCCAACGGCCGTCAGCCGACCAATCAAAGCCCGGCAAGGCGATGTCCTGCGACGACCGATACCGCTCGTGTTGCTCAGTTTCCAGGTTGAAAATATCAAGCTGCCAGTCAAAATCATGATTATTGTAGCTCTGCATATTCAGCCAACGGCCGTCCGGCGAAAAAGTAAGCGGGTGGTACGGGCCAAACTGTTCCGTACCTTCAAACAGCACCCGTGCATCACCTGCACTCAGGTCATAATGCAGCAACATCGTACCGGAAACGGTGCCCTCCGCCTTTTGTTTTGTATAAGCCACAGCCACAAAAACGCCATTTGTGCCGGGGTTAGCGGTGATGGCATGAATTGTCCAGTCGGCGGTTGGGTGAACGGCTGAAACGGCCGACTCCAGCGGTAAGAGCGAAAACCGTCGTGGCCCTTGCGCTTCGGTTAAGGGGGTGATTACCAGTGCTTCGGCAGTGACAAAACCGTAGAAAACATTGTTGAGCCAGAAAGGGGCACGGCCGTGTCGCTCCTGCACCACTGCTCCGCTGATTGCATCACGCAACCATAGTTCACCAGCCTCGTTTGTCTCTAGCAGCCAGCTACCACCCGGCGACCAGACCGGAGGTTGACTCCAACCGGCCACATCACACCCCTCTTCCTGGCAGTTATCCAGGTTTATCAGGTTGAACTCGGCGCTGTTTTCATCAAACTTAAAAACATATAACAGCACGTCTTCGCCCACCGGTTCCACACGAAATACGGTGGATTGGGCGGGATAGATGGCCAGGGTTTGTTCACGGCCGTCCAACCAACGAAATACATACACCAACTGCTCTCTTCCGATCTGTTCTTGCAGCAGCACGCCACTTTCACCGGGCAACCCCGCCAAAAATTCCAGGCGACGGTCTTCTAGTTGCGCCATCCAGCTATCGTCTTGCCAGGAGTAACTATATAAACGGGAAGGGCCGTTGGCATCCCGTTCACGGCAGAGTAACAACAAATCCTTGTCGAGTGGCAGCAGAGGGGTAGCCGAAATGGGTGAACCAGTTGCCGATGGCAAGTGCGCCTGCACTTCTTCCAGCCAGGCGCGCTGAAAATCAGAATTCAGAAAGCCAAAGCCGGCCACACTGCCAATCCAATCTTGGTAATTATCCATGACCGCCAAACGTTGTTGGATAACATAGGGGTTTAACATCGGCTCCTGATTGAGGAGAACTTCCACCATACTATAAATCTGTGGTTGGGCTGTGCCATTGATGGGGCGCACGGGTGGTTCATGCCAGAAACGGCCCAGTCCGGTCATACCGGCCACCGGTTCATGCATCATGGTCTGATAATGGCTATCTTGTAACGGCCACGGACGCAGGTCAAGTTGCGCCAGTTGATAATCTATCAAAGCCTGGTGGAAAAGCCCCTGCTCACAGCAGCGCCACCCCGTATGATAGACCAGCACGGCGGCAATAAAATGGGCGGCGTAGGCGCGTAACCAGGCCCGTTCCCCTGCCTCGTCTATGGGGCGGCCCACCAGAGTAGGTGCGGGCAGATTGAGGATGGGTTGGCGGGTGAGCATGGCCACAGGGTCGCTCACTTGTAGCAGGCTGGTAGGATCGGTATCCAGGCGAATGGTGTAGCTGTTGGCCACCGGACAGGGTAACTCCAGTTCGTGGCAGGCGCGCGCCAACTCTGCTTCCAGGCCCAACAACAGCTTTTCGGCCTGCTCTTTGTCTCGTTCCGGGTAAATGATGCTGAGGCTTTCCCCGTTTATCACCTGCCACTCGCCCCAAAAGCTGGCATCTGGGGCCACCACCAGCCAGCGGTCTGAACCGCGCCGGAACAAGATGGTGGTTTCCAGGGTGATGGTTTCAATACGGCCGTCTGTATACGACACAATAAACGGCTGGCTTGTGATTACTTCGGCTTCGGTGAGGTCTGGCGCAGGTTTGACTTCTACAATTTCCGGCGTGTTTCTGTTGGCCGGGGGCAGCAGCCCCATAGACCATCGTTCCAGTAGCAAATCCTCATCCAACAGCCCCAGTTGCCCTTGCCACCAGACCGGCGATGCGCCGGAGAGAACCGTTTTGATCAAATCCGCATCTTGGTTTTGCGCCGCCTGGGCATACAATGTATACGCCGCGCGTACTTCTTGGGACACCAGGTGAGTGGCCGTTTCCAGGCGTTGCTGCATTTGTCCGGCCAGCCAACCACCACCAACTATGAGCACACATGCGCCAGCCAACAACCAGCGCCAGGGCCAATGACGGCGTTTCTTTTCAGGCGGTTCGGGCGTTAATTCCGGCCATTGGGATTCTTCGTCTGTTACCCACTCAAAATCTGTTGTCACGACTTACTCCCGCCAATATGCCTGCTCACACGAGCCATGATCATGGAAAACAAATTGTTGATATTGGTAATCTGGCGTGCCAAAAACCAGGTAGCCATCACCAGTCCGAATATACCATTTTCCATCTTGTGACCAGGAAAGGCCACTTTGGATTTGGGAGAATGGGAGTTGTTGCTCTACACCGGTTTCCAGGTGGCGCAGCGTAACGGCCGTACCTTCCACACTGCTGCTGTCATAAATAACTAACCAACGGCCGTCGGGTGATAGATCAACCCAGGATGTGCTATTACTCTGGAACAACAGCGTGACATCTTGCACCGCAAACCCATCGGGCGTTAACGTGATGGCAAAGAAGTAATAAATTGGCATTGATCCTGAACTTGAGGAGGCTTCGACATACAACCGATCAGGTTGGTTGGGCACGGCAAGGGGATAGCCTATGAAGAGGGATTCGGGGCGTTCTGCCTCTGGAATAACTGCCAGCAGATCATCGGCAGCGAACAAACGGCGAGGGTTATCTTCGCCTACGACGGCCATCACCCATTCCTGCCGCCCCGCTTTATCCGTCTGCAAATAGCCATAGGTCGTGTTGTCCAACCAAAACGGCCGTTCCCCCACCCCCACCACTCGTTTGTTCTGGCCTGTGGCGTCCCCTAACCAGACCAATGGGGAATCTGATAAATCCTCTCGCTCCAAATCTTCAGAGGCAGTGATGAGCGTTTGACGGCCGTCGGGCGACCAGACCATCAGCCCGGCGACGGGTTGGGGCAGACAGTCTCCCTGGCGGCAGGCAGCCACATCTAGTAAGCGAAATTCTGGTGGCCCATTTTCAATATCCCAACGGCTGAGGAGGAGATAACGGCCGTGTGGGTCAGCACCCCACAAATAGAAGTTTTGCGTTCCCTCGTCCAACACAAAAGAAGCAATGGGCTGACCGTCTTCCAGCAAGGTATAAATAATTTCGCCGGTCTCTTCGCCCAGGTACTCCACCATGAACGCCAGTTGGCGTGCAGAATAGACCGGTTGGGCATAGGCCCAAAAAGGCGTTGTTTCTTCCATGTAAAGCTCCCGCCAGCTTTCCGTATCCGGGCTATATTCATGCAGGCTGACACGGCCGTTAAACGGCCCCACATTACAAATCATCTGGATAACACCTGGTAGGGGAATAGTCGGCGGGCGCGTGTGGGCTACATTGGCATGTTGGATAATATATTGGAAGAAAGCCATATCCACCGCATTATGCGCAAACGGCGTGCTAACAAATTGATTCACCCACGCTGTGACACCACGGGACTGCCCCAAGTCTCGCTGCATATCGGCCAGCGTGACACCCGGAGCCACCACCGATTCCAGAAATTCCACATAAGCATATAAATACATCTGATCCAGTGCTGAAAACGAGGGGCGGTTTATGAGCAACCGCGTGACGCCACCTGAAAATGGTTGTAGAACTAACCGGGCATAAACTGGCTGTGTCAGCGGCCAGGGACGCAAGCCCAATTGATGCAACTGCCGCTCCAGCAGACTTTCATATAACAATCGCCAGCGACAACATCCATAACCAACCTGGTAAGTAATGAGATCTTTGGCAACCTGGGCGCCATAGGCACGAAATAATGCCTGATAACCGACCTCATCCACCGGCAGCCCGATGAGGGAAGGGGTGGGCAAGGTCATGGCCCCTAAATAAAAGGGGATTTCTTGTTGTTCGGTAGACACAAAGAGATTTTCGGCGGCGGTTCTGAAATTAATTTGCACGTAAGAGGCGTAACCGCAGGTGGTGATCTCGGTGCAAATTGTGCCGACGAGGGCGTCTATATCTTGGGCCAGACGGATAACAATTTCTTCGTCTCGCACCGGGTACACGGCCGTAACATAATTCCCTTCATACGCGGCCGTCTCTCCCCAAAATTCATCGTCCGGCGGCGCGTAAAGCCAACGAGTTTCTCCCTGGCGGTACACGGCCGTCTGCCGCAACGTCACTGTCTCTGTGATACCTTGAAGGTTGAGTAGTTGGTATGATTGTTCGCTTTGCACTTCGGCGGCAAAAAGGTCGGGGGAGAGGGTAACGGTGAGGGGGTCACTGGCGGTGAGGGGCACGGCCGTCCAACCCAATAAGGGTGGATTACTAAACCAGCCTTCCGCTACTAATGTTTTCTGTGCTTCCACCCAGGCCCCATCCCGCCCCGATAACAATGACTTGAGCAAATCCACATCTTGTTGACCGGCCACACGATGCAAAAAGAGGTGGGCGGCGCGCACATTGTTTTCCACGTTGGCCGTTACCGCGCTTACCTGCCGGTTAATTTGCCAGCGCACCCCGGCAGCCAATAGGATGGCGATCAACAAGAATAATCCAAATGGTTTCCAGGGAAATGAGGGGGACGGCCGTTTGACCGTTGTGGCAATCTCTTCCTCCCAACCAGCTTCTTCTTCCGTTTTCCACTCAAACTCATTGGACATGTCCCCAAGTTTAAGCTATTTTTGGAAAATGTTTTCTACGACTTCCTGACGATTTATAAAGTGTTTAGGTGTGATGGCCTATGAACCTGTTACCGATGGTTATTAAAAAGTTTGCCGATAGTGAGTGTAGCTGGTTGGGGACGGTACGGCCGTCCGGCAAACCCCATTCGGCGCCGGTCTGGCATGTGTGGCACGGGGGGCGGGTCTATGTGGTGGCGCAGGAGACGGCCGTGAAAACGCGCAATATCCAGGCCAACCCGTTTGTCACCATGACGTACCCGGACCCGATGGATGTGATCATCATTGAGGGGGAGGCGCGGCTGGTGGATGGGTTGACGGCCGTGTTGCAACCCCATTTTCAGCAGAAATATGATTGGGATATTGCCAGTGATGGGGCGTATACGGCCGTGATTGAAATTACGCCCACCAAAATCATCGCCTGGAACCAGGACGCGGGCAAACGGCAAACATGGACAGGGGAAGAGATTATGAGTCATGATTTACGTGGATAAAGTCGGTCCATACCATTGCGCCAATCCATTTCTCGAGGTAGTAATGAATCAAGCGCCGCTTCTAACTCATCTAAAGTTACACCTTCATTTAGCGTGACACTTATCCCCTCACCATAGGAAGCAATGGTAGCCACAGAATCCAGTTGATCTCTGTCTCGCAAATGTGCTAATAAATCCGGCCCTAGCCATAAATTGGAAGTAACGCCGCGCAGGAATCTTTGGCACCAAAAACGGCCTGTTGTGCATTGTCCCATGATATTACAGGCTGTCTCGTAAAGTGTCATGTCTAGACTTGTTGGGGCCATACGCCATCCCCATTTGCCCACCATTGCTTGTAAGCCAGAAGCCTCTGTCATCAAACGATTGACCATATCCAGAAGCCATTCATTTATATTATTTTGCTCTTCTTCTCCAAATGCGGAGAGAGGGAAATAAAACATAAGCTGTGGTGCTGGTTCTTCGCCACTCGCCTGGAAAAATAATGCACTCACATCATAAATGATGCTGGCGTTTTTATGATGAATGGAAAAACTGACACAATCTTTGATCCCTTCACGCAGTTCTTTCCACTGAGAAGTAGCTGGAATAGCTGCCGCGGAGAGGCGTTTCTTTTTTGGTTTCAAATCGAGTCTAGCACGTAAATAAGCATCAAATTTGTCTGAATTGGTGCTGGTAATTTTTGCGATCCACTCTTCAATCACATTGGCAACTATCTCTGCGCTTTGTTTTCGCTCCAATCCCAACGATACCAGCCCAAAGAGGGCGTCCGGCGATTCTAATAGTTGTAACGATTGAGGAGTTACAGGTTGGATGGCATCCTTGCTTGGCAACGGCCGTCTTGGCATTGACAATGCCGTAAGTGAAGCCTGAAATACCACCTGACCATTCTCACGGTTTGTATGAGGGACAAAGGCAATGAATAGCTCTCCTACTCCCGTGTTTTTTATTAAAGCAGGGATGTGAAATTGAACCTGAGTTTGCGCCATTGCCCGCATGACTTTTTCCCAATTCCCGCCTGACCATAGCCCCAATCCACCAGCAACACCTTGCGGAAACTCGAATGCTGTCATGGTGGCAACAAGCAATGGAACTTCTTGTGTTTCCACCTTTCCCCTGGCCGGGATAAAAACGATCTCCTTTTTCTTCTCAAAATCATCTGCCTTGAACACTTCAGCTTTGTCCAAATGCATAATCTCTTTATCGAGCGCACTTCCCCAGGCCAAAATGTCCAATCCCACAAATGCACTTCCCTCGTTTTGAACTGATATTTGCAGATCGAGTTGGTGACCCACATAAACCTCTCCAGGTTCCATGTAGCTGGCCAAACTTAACTTTGGTGGTTCTTCTGCTTTGGTTTCATAGAGAGGTTTTTCCTTCAATTGGAATGTTAATCGAGTAAAATTCTCTCGACCTTGACCAGCCCAGAAATCGGATACTATCTCTTCATCGTTCATTCCAAGAGCCGCAACAGTTGCCCACAATATATCATCAGCGAAGACACGTTCACTATCCCATATCTCCCGTATCTCATCTGGGTTGATACCTGCCACAAACAAATCACGCCAGTTTGCCGGGTTTCCGCGCGTCATGGCTTTAAGGCTATCCTCCTCTGTCTCATTCCAGTCTGAAAGCGAATCGGGATCAATCCCGTAAAGGTCATATGCATGAGGGTCATTACAATAATCATCAATGATTTGGCCACTAACGTAACGCCTTAAATGAACGACATCACTATCAATCAAGCTCACATAGATGACGGTGCTTTTAATGGTTGCCGATACTTTTTGAGCAATTTCACGCAAGTTGCTGTTAGTGATAAAAACCGTTAACCACGGCGAATCGCCAACAGGGCCAACAAACAGTTCCCTATCCGGGTATTGTTCGCTCTTTTGAGGGGATGTTTCAATATATCCTTGATTCAATATCTGTTGGCGTATTGTTTCGGTCACTACTTTGCGGATATCTGCTTTTTGCTTTTCACTCATGTACACTTGCAAACATGTGAGACTGGTACCCATTTTTCTGACTCCATACCTTATCAGGGGGCTTGTTGCAAACGAGTTGTTTAGGTCACGGCCGTATTCCCCGCCATCTCATACTTCTCATACAACCGCCGCTCCATCACCAACCGCAGGCGGCGCATCGCCTCATAAATGTCCTGGTACGACGTATACAGCGGGGCAATACCCAGGCGAATGTTATCCGGGTGGCGAAAATCCGGGATCACCTGCATTTCCCGTATCAACGCCTGATCAATGCGCCAGCCCTCATCATGCCCCAACGAAATATGGGAACCACGCCGGTCAGCTTCACGCGGCGAATTCAGCCGGAAACCCAACGGCTGCAACCATTGTTCATACAGATAAATCAAATACTCCGTCTGCTGCACCGACTTGGCCCGCAGCCGCTCCATGCCCGCCTCCAACAGCAAGTCAATACCCGGCTCAATGGTCGCCGTAGACAACACCGACGGCGTACCCGTGAGAAAGTGGCGCAGGCCAGGGTCGCGTTCATATGTTAAACCAAAGTCAAACATATGCTGCTGCCCCATCCAGCCGGTGATGGGGTTGCCCAATTTGTTTTGCAAATCGCGCCGCACATAGAGGAAGGCGGGTGAACCGGGGCCGCCGTTCAGATATTTATAGGTGCAACCCACCGCCAGATCAGCCTGAGCATGGTGCAGATCAATGGGCACAGAACCGGCGGAATGGCTCATATCCCACAGCATCAAAGCGCCGGATTGGTGAGCGAGTTGGGTCACGGCCGTTAAATCATACGTATACGCACTCTTAAACACCGTATGCGACAGGGTAACGACGGCCGTGTCCTCATCAATCGCCGCCGCCAATGCCTCAACCGGCCCATGAATGCCATCCAGCGATGGGATTACCTGAATTGTCAACGGCCGATTCACCAATTGCGCCACCCCCTGCAAAATATACAAATCCGAAGGAAAGTTGAGATCATCCGTGATAATCTTATGGCGATCCGGCTGCGCCAACACCGCCGCCAATACCAGCTTAAACAAATTGGTCGAAGTAGAATCGGCCACAATTACTTCATCCCCATCCGCCCCCAGCAATTGGGCAATCTTGCCGCCAATCTTCTCCTGCAATCCCATCCACCCCTCATTCCAACCACGAATCAGCCGCCCGCCCCACTGTTCATTGACAATCTCCTGCACCAACGTGATGCTGGCCTGAGGCAGCCGCCCCAATGAATTGCCATCCAGATAAATCAGCCCCGGTTCACTAATGACAAAATGGTGGCGAAAAGCCGCCAACTCATCCTGCCCATCCATCTCCTGTGCAAAGGTCAAATCGGTGTTGAAAGTCATAACAATCCCTTCAATAAAAAGAGGAGAGCAGCACGCCCACGTGCTGCTCGTGCGCACGTGGGCGTGCGCACTCCTCACAATAGATCACAACTCGGCGCGAATGGCCCACAGGTCAGGGAAGAACGGCTTGAGCGTGGTGTGCAAATAGCCCACACCGGCCGAACCACCCGTGCCACGTTTACTACCAATCGTGCGCTCCACCATTTTGATATGCCGGTAACGCCACTCCTGCAACCCTTCATCCAGGTCAACCAACCGTTCACACACCCGCAGCACGTGGGGGTTTTCCCGGTAAATGTGGATGAGCGTTTGTTGCAGCGCGGGCGACGGCCGTAGCGCCTCCGTCACATCCCGATTCACCACATCCGCCGGTAATTCATACCCATTGGCGGCCAAAAACGCCAGAAACGCATCCCACAACGTCGGTTGGGCGAAACGAGATTCCAGGCGGGTGACGGCCGTGGGATCATCCGCATAATGGGCCATCACCCCGCGCCGTTTGTGCCCCAGGGCAAATTCTAACTCCCGGAACTGGTATGATTGAAACCCACTGGCCGACTCTAAACGATCCCGAAACGATAAAAACTCCAACGGCGTCATCGTCTCCAAAATATCAATCTGCCCCACCATCGTCTTGAGGATCGTCAAGACACGACGCAGCGTGTGCAGGGCGCGGGTCTGGTCATTCCTGCGCAGCAGCCCCATCAAATAATCCGTCTCATGGAGCACTTGCTTAAACCACAATTCATACACCTGGTGAATGATGATGAAGAGCATCTCATCATGCTCCGGCCCCGCCGAGCGCGGATGCTGGGCATTCAAAATCTGGTTCAATTCTAAGTAGGAAGAGTAAGTTAGAGACATGGATTTACCTTTATCTGACGATATGTAGTGAGCGGTAAGCAGTGACGGCTCACTGCTTACCGCTCACTGTTCACTATACTGATGAGCGGGCAGGGTGATGAGAAAAGTAGCCCCCTGGCCGAGCTGACTGTGGGCGGTAATGGAACCACCGTGCCGTTGCACGATCTTCTGACAGACGGCCAGACCAACGCCCGTACCGCTGTATTCTTGACGGCCGTGCAGCCGCTGAAAAACGCCAAAGATACGATCCAGATACTTTTCTTCAAAACCAATGCCATTATCACGCACACTAATAGTCACATTGCCACGTTCAGCCGACTGATTCTGAATGTCAATAACCGGAGAGCGGCCTGGCTCAATGAACTTGAGCGCATTACTGAGCAGATTCAAAAAAAGTTGTCGCATCTGGGTAGCGTCAGCATCAATCGTAGGCAGATAATCTAACTGAATCATAGCGTTGGTCTCTTCAATGCGCATGTCCAGGTCGGCGAGTACGGCCGTTAACACCTCATTCAAATCAACCGGGGCAAACGGCCGTGCCTGTGTCGTCACCCGCGAATAAGCCAATAAATCCACAACCAGCGTTTGCATCCGCGCCGCCGCCTGCTGCATCCGTTCCAGATAATCCAATCCGCGTTCATCTAATTGATTGGCATAGCGCGATTGCAATCGGTCGCCAAATGTCTGGATTTTGCGCAGCGGCTCTTGCATATCATGCGAAGCGGCATAAGCAAAATCCTGTAAATCCTGATTACTCCGCACCAATTCGTGGGAACGACGCTGCACATCTTCATGTAGCCGCGCATTATTCAAAGCAATCCCCGCCTGCGCGGCTAATAACGCCAACAGTTCGGCATCTGCATCCGTAAAAAAGTTTTCTTTATCCTTGGCAATACTAATAGCCCCCTGCACCTTGTTTTCGCCAAAAACAGGCACGCCGATAACAGACATATTGTGCAAGTTTTTCTCGAATTCAGGCGTATGATTGGCATACTGGGTGTAGTTAGCCACCACCATCGGTTGGCCTGTCTGCCATACGGTGCCGATCACATCCTCTCCCCTGGCTAAAGTCGTGCCAATTGTCAATACACCCTGATAGCTGGCCACTAATTGCAATGCATCTTGTTCCGGTTGATACAACCACAATGCGCCTTTATCCCCATTCAAGATATTGACCGCATGGGCGATGATGGATTGCAGCAACGTATTCAAATCAAGCTGGGCGGCAATCTCCAAACCCACCTGGCGCAGTGACTCAAGCTGGAGTTTTTGTTGACGTAACAAACTCTCCGTTTTTTTCTGTTTGCTGATGTTGGTAGAGATGCCGGCCAGGGCGTAAGGGCGGCCGGCTTCGTCGCAAAGAGGGAATTTGACGGAGAGATAAGTGACGCTACCGTCGAGGTCCTCGGTAGGATCTTCTTCAAATTGCATAGGCGCGCCATTTTCAATAACAGTCAGGTCGTTTTGGCGTATTCTGTCGGCAATATCCGCCACAAACAACTCATGGTCAGTATGACCATGAATTTCAGCACGGGACATCTGGATGGCTTTTTCAAAGGGGGTGTTTACCATGAGGTAACGGCCGTCTAAATCCTTCACAAATACCAGAGCCGTACTATTTTCAATCAATCCTTGTAACAATTGCTGGTTGGCATGTTGCGCTTCTTCCGCCTTTTTACGGTCAGTAATGTTGACAGCCTGGCCAATGAGATGCAGCGGACGGCCGTCGGCGTCTCGTTCCAACACCACTTGCAACAAGGCATATACCGTCTCGCCACTTTTATGCACATACCGCTTTTCTAAAAAGAAACTGCTGATTTCACCATTCAACAACTGTTGGATAAGCTGCCAATTGGCGGCGCGGTCATCCGGGTGGGTGATGTCTAGCAAGGTCATCTGTTGCAATTCAGCCGCGCTGTAGCCCATTGTGTCACAATAAGCGGGGTTAATGCGCAGGAAACGGCCGTCAGGCGACGCAATCGCCATGCCAATCGGCGCCTGCTCAAACAATAGACGGAACTGTCTTTCGCTGGCCTGCAATTCAGCGTATAGAAGCCGCTCCTTTTGCCGCTGTTCTTCTTCCAAAGAAAGCATATAGCGACGAAAGGCCAACAAAAACACGGACATGACGCCCAACCACAACAGCGGGCGGGCAAAAGTTACGCTGTATGGCGCAGTGGGCAGCAACCAGTAAAAAGACAGGATGAAGGCCAGGATGATGGTAATCTGTATGATTGTCTCTTTGAAGGTCAACAAGATACTGCCTAATAAAATGCCGGGTAGCAGCCAGAGCAAGGTGGCAGAGACTAATAATGGTGAGAGATTGCCACGGCTAAACAGGACAATGAACGGAAAGGCGGTCATGCCCCCCACCACGCCGATGGCGGCCCATCTGGCCCTGCGTGTACGGCTGAGGGCGTATAAAACCGTAATCACTATCGGCAGCAATAGCGCCAACAGCAAGGTTAATGGCGCGGTCACGGCCGTGTTCATGTTCACTGTGGCGATGAGGTGCAATACAAAGAAGGGTAAGACAATCAAAATAATGCCGCTGGTCAAACGGGCGCGGTGTTGTTCATTCGCATCAATGATGTCCGGCGACGGCCGTGTCCATTGCTGCCAGTAACGCCGGAAACGTTCCCCCCAAACGCCCAACCCATGTCGTTCACCACTGACCATTGTTCCTCCATCACTCGCGGTAACTTTTCTCTACTCATTAACTATACATACGCCTACCCTTATTACCAGTACACAATTATCTCTACTTGCGCCATACTTGGGGTAAAAAGTTCAACTTCTACCAGAAGTTGAACTTTTAGATTTTTAATCGGAGGAATTATGGCATTTCATGGCGCAGGTTGGTGGGCTTATATCTCACACGATGAAAAAAACGAACGCCCCACTATATCCAAAGCACTATTATACCGGGTTTGGGAATTTGCACGGCCGTATCGCCTCAAAACCCTCGCCCTCATTTTCACCATCCTACTCATCACCGCCCTCACGCTGCTCTCTCCCCTACTGCTGCGTCAACTCATTGATGTCGCCATCCCCCAAAAGGACATCACCCGGCTGACGCTACTCGCATTCAGCATGGTCGCCATCCCCCTGGTAAATGGGTTAATCGGCATCTGGCAGCGCAAACTCAACTCCGAAATCGGCGAAGGGGTCATCTTTGATCTACGGCGTGGCCTTTATGCCCACATACAGCGCATGTCACTCCGCTTTTTCACCGAAACCCGTACCGGCGAACTCATGTCCCGCCTGAACAATGACGTCATTGGTGCCCAACGCGCCGTCAGCGAAACCATTGTCACCATCGTCACCAACATCATCTTTCTCATTGGCAGTCTGGCGATCATGTTTGCCCTGGAATGGCGGCTGACGTTGTTGGGGCTGGCGATTCTGCCCCTGTTTGTACTACCGGCACGGCGCATCGGGCGGCGGCTGCGGGCCTTGCATCGCCAATCACTGGAATACAAGACCCTCAACGTCAGCGGGGCCATGCTGGTGAAACTGTTTGGCCGCGAAAAACAAGAACTGGCTCGCTTCGGCAAAGATGGAGCCATGGTGCGCGATATTGGCATTCAACAGGCGGTGGTCAGCCGCACCTTTTTTATGATGTTGGGTGTGGTGGGGGCGGTGGGCACGGCCGTTGTCTATTGGGTTGGTGGTTACATGGCCATCGCCGATGCCCTGACGGTGGGTACCATTGTGGCCCTGGGTGCTTACCTCACCCAGGTATACAGTCCGCTCATGGCGCTGACCAACGCTCCGGTAGAGTTTGCCCAAAGCATGGTCAGCTTTGAGCGCGTCTTTGAAGTGCTGGATATTCCCATTGAGATTGGGGAAAAGCAGGACGCGGAAGAACTGGTGGTGGTTGACGGCCGTATTCAATTCCAAAACGTCTCTTTCAGTTACCAGAAAGAAGGGCAGCAAAGCGGGCTGACCGAAGTAGCCCGCATGGGTTGGTGGGGTGATGGTGAGGCCCATCTGAAACGCGGTAAAGAGCGCCAGCAAGACGGCGATGCTCAAACCGGGCAAAATGGGCAAGCTGGTAACGGATACGCCGCCCCAGAAGAGCTAGAATTCCTCGGACCCGCCGAATTAACCCCGGAAAAACGATATGCTCTGCAAGAGATTTCTTTCTCAGTTGAACCGGGCCAACTGGTGGCATTGGTTGGCCCCAGCGGGGCGGGCAAAACCACCGTCACCTACCTGCTGCCCCGTTTGTATGATCCCACCAACGGCCACATATTGATTGACGGCCGTGACCTCAAAGATGTCACTCTGGAATCATTGGCCCATAATATCGGCATGGTCACGCAGGAAAGCTACCTCTTCTACGACACCATCCGCGCCAACCTGCTTTACGCCCGCCCCCAGGCCAGCGAAGGCGAGATGGTCGCCGCCGCCAAAGCGGCCAACATCCACGACTTCATCATGTCCCTGCCCGACCGTTACGACACTGTTGTCGGCGAACGCGGCTACCGCCTCAGCGGTGGCGAACGCCAGCGCATTGCCATCGCCCGCGTTGTCCTCAAAAACCCACGCATCCTGGTGCTAGACGAAGCCACCTCACACCTGGATTCCGTCTCCGAGGCGCTTATTCAGGAAGCGTTGCAACGCATCATGCAAGGGCGCAGCAGCCTGGTCATCGCCCACCGTCTCTCCACCATCCTGGCCGCGGACAAAATCCTGGTTATGGACAAAGGCCGCTTGGTGGAACAGGGCAAACACGAGGAATTACTGGCACAGGGTGGCCTATACGCTACCCTTTACGAAACGCAGTTTAAGCCGGTAGAGATGATGTAGGGCAATTCTGCAAAATTGCCCTACACAGTTGTTTTTATTTTTGTCGTCGTTGTTGAATGGCTGGAATGGTAGCGGCAGCAATCACCAGCAGAAAAGCCAAACCCATCACGATCAGTCCAATTGGATCCATGCCCTTCATTCTCCTTTGTAACCTGTTTCAAATTAATTGTCGTGCTGCCAATTTTAAGCAGCCACTGATGGATGGGCAAACTATATCACGCAGAATGAACGGACAAGGCAATCATCGTCATCTGTTTACCCCAACTCCCACTCTGACCTCCGGGGGATAGCCCAAACTGTGGGGCTGTGTTACGATTGCGCTGTTATCATGGTTGTAATTGAGCAGTGCTGATGACAAATCGGATAAATCTGAAACAACGCCGCTTTCCACAAAGACGCTTCCAACTAATCAACCGACCCTGGAAAATTACCGTCATTTCCATGGCATCGGCCATCATGGTCACGGCCGTACTCATGTACTTCACCGGCAATATGGACAAAATCCGGCTGGGCATCGCCATCGTCAACGTCGGTAGTGGCATTCCTTCTTACCTCATCGCCCGGCTGGTTGTGCATTACCAACAGATCGTTGAAAGCCAAAACGCCGAACTGCTGCACATCAACCGGGAGCTGGCAAACAGCAACGCAGACCTGGAAGCCTATGCACACACCGTCGCTCATGATCTGAAAGGGCCGCTGTTCACCATTCGCGGCTATGCCGGTGTTCTCAAACGGCAGCTCAATGGGGCGTCCTCCCCCAAAGCGCTGGAAATGGTGGGGCAAATTGAAACATCTAGTCATAAAATGGATTCCATCATCCGCGAACTGCTGTTACTCTCACAGGTGCGCAACCAACAAGTGGACACGGCCGTGCTGAACATGCACGAACTCGTTAGCCACGCCCAGGCGCAATTAGCCGGTCTTATTCAACAAACCGGCGGGCAAATCAGCTATCCATCCGAATGGCCGACGGCCGTTGGCTACGCCCCATGGGTAGAAGAAGTCTGGATGAACTACCTGAGTAATGGCCTGAAATATGGTGGTCGCCCTCCTCACCTGACGTTAGGCGCAGCTTACCAGAATGACCACATGGTGCGCTTTTGGGTGCAGGATAATGGCCCTGGCATCCCCCCTGAACAGGTATCTCTCTTGTTCAAAGAATTCACCCGGCTGGATACCAGCCGCAATGATAGTTACGGCCTGGGGCTTTCCATTGTCTACCGCATCATTGAAAAACTGGGCGGTGAAGTAGGGGTGGAAAGCAAACCCGGCCAGGGTAGCTTCTTTTACTTCACATTACCAGGAGAAAATCATGTGTCGCAATATCAAACGCCTGCGCCAACCGGAGCACACAGCCACCATTGAGGAGTGTCAGGCCGCCGCGCTGCAATTTGTGCGCAAAGTCACCGGTTATCAGAAGCCGTCTAAAGCCAACGAAGCAGCCTTTCACACGGCCGTAGCCGACATCGCCGCCATCACCAAAAATCTGCTTGAAGCCGTAGAAAAATAAAAACCATGGCCACCGCCCCCTTGCGCAGCACTACCCCCGCCATTGACGTATACGTCAAACTGGCACAGTATCCCATTCTGAGCGACCGCATCCGCCTGCGTATGCGCGAAGAGCTGTTCCAGCGCGGCATCATCTCCAAAACCACATTTGAACAAGAAGTAAAAAATATGGCGATGGAATCCCAACGGCGCGAAGGACTAAGCAACCCCCTCTACCAGGAAGACGAAAGCGCCTGGCAGCGCCGCCTGGACACCATCCGCGACTATCATACCGACGCCTTGTTCGCCAACAATCTGGGCATTACCTTGCTTGGGCAAATTGTCGAAGAGATTTTGCGCAACCAGCACGTCTCCCCCCACAAAATGGAATTAACCTTCAACCCCGAAGTGGCGCCCTGGCCCTTGCTCTTCCAACAAGGCGAAAATTATGATGCCTTGCCCCCGCCCCAGCAAGAAAAAATAAAACACCACCTGGAGGAGATCAAGGTAGTTCTGATCAAACGATTGATGAGCGATCAGCTGCCATTTATCGCTGTGGCCAAGAATGTCTTTCATATCAGCGACCTGCGTTGGGTATATGAACGGCTTATTGGGCGGGGCAAAATTGGGGGCAAAGCCAGTGGCATGGTGCTGGCCTGGAAAATATTGCAGCTCAACCGGGAAGGGCTGGGGCCAGATTTGCGCTCGTTTGTGCATGTGCCGGACACGTTTTTTATCGGTTCCGAACTTATTTATGAGTTTTTGTACCTGAACCAGATGGAACGGTTTGTTAACCAGAAATATCTACCAGATGGGGAACGGCAGGCGCAATACCCTAAGATTGTAGCCGCCTGTCTAGCCGGCGATCTGCCCCATTTTCTGGTAGATCATTTGCGGGAAGTGCTGGTGCAGTTTCACGGCCGTCCCTTTATTGTGCGCTCCTCGTCTTTGCTGGAAGACCATCTGGACTATGCTTTTGCCGGCAAGTACGCCACCCTCTTCTGCCCAAACCAGGGCAAACCCGAAGAAAATCTGGCCGACTTGCTCAACGCTATCCGCCGCATATATGCCAGCACCTTTGACCCCAACGCCATGCGCGAACGAGAAAAATACGGGTTGATTGATTATGATGAACGCATGGCGATTATGATCCAACCACTGATCGGGGAACGACACGGCCGTTACTTCTTCCCCCCTATTGTGGGCACCGGCTGGAGCAAAAATCCTTTCCAACAACAAACCGGCGGTCGCAAAGAGGATGGCTGTTTGCGTCTGGTTTGGGGTTTTGCCGACCGCATCAACAGCGAACGGCCTGACCAACAATCTTGCCTCATCGCCCTCGGCCATACACCCCGGCTATCCCCTGCATCTGAACACAATCCCGTACAGGCAAATCAACAAAACGTCAAGGTTGTCAATCTGGAAACCAACCAATTTGAGATGATTCCCATTACTGAGTTGCTGCATGAAGTAAATTTACCTGGTGGATATGGCGTCACGGCCGTTACCCCGGCGCAGGCAGCTACGGCCGTCATTACCTTCCACACGCTCACCCAGGACGCCCGCTTCATCAAATTGATGCGCCAGGTCTTGCAACGGCTACAAACCATTTACGACAAACCCGTCGAATTGGAATTCACCCTCCTCCTCGAAAATACCCCCGCCGGCCCCCGCTACAAACTCTACATTCTGCAATGCCACACCGGGCAGTCAGTTATCGGTAATCGGTGATGGGTAATCGGTGGCTGTCATCTCCAGCCACCGATTACCTTCACATAGCACCGATTACGGCTTTGTGATTATCGGTAGATACAATCGCGGTGGATCAATGTAAACCAGATACGAAGTCACCATGTCTGGCTGTTCGTCTCCATTCACATCCAGTTCAAAAATAATATCCGTCGGGGCCAGCAGCACAAACTCCGTGTATTGAATATCCACAGGAATATCTGTTTGCCCTGGCGTGTTACTGATTGTTCCGGTAATGGCTACGCCGGGCGGCAACCCGTTCAGACTCACAACCGGCGTCATTTCCATGCCACGAGACATGGCCCATATGCGGTATGTAGCCTCTCCACCGCCGCTCAATGGCAGGAGCGGCCCGGAGGGGCCATTATTTTGAACTGTGAAGCTCATGTTCTGGGTAAATCCAAACGGAATACCACCCGCCAGACCAGAATTCACATTAGGGCTGGTCCACCACTGCGGTGAATAAGACCATAATGCTGCATAGCAGGTAAAGGTGGTATTGGTGGCCTGGTTGGTCACAACCGCCGAGAACTGCATACTCTGGGAAGGCTGGGTAAATGTGCCCGGATACGCCACCTTAATGTTGACCACACCATATTGATACGGATTGAGCGTAATGGGCATTGGTGTTACGATAGTAAATACCGTCGAGCCGACCAATT
>CAYXUZ010000044.1:27004-39706 GCA_964467705.1 uncultured Ardenticatenaceae bacterium
CACTGTATACGCCTTCTGCGGGTCATTAGAGGCATTAAAGATGTAGATTTGCGTATCCAATTCTGACGTGTTCAGGAAGTGGTTATCCCAGGGGATCATGCAAAAATCATTTTTACCATTCTGCCAGTTACCAAAATCAGCGTTCTGAACAACCTGACCAGACGCCAGTGAAATCTGGTGTGAACCACCGGCCGGCGCCGTCTGCACCCACTGAATCATCTGTGGCCAGACCCAGACGGGCGGCGGTTGCAGCTCGGTCACGCTGTAATTGCCCGGCGCCAGACCCATAAACCAATAGTTGCCCTGCGCGTCGGTGAGCGTTGAACTAAAGTAGCCATTGCCCTGTATCTGGATCGTCCATCCTGGCAACCCTGGTTCACCAGCATCCTTGACCCCATCGCCATCTTGATCGTGGAATTTCTGCCCGTGAATCTCTCCGGGTGGTGCATCATTGCCAAAGTCCAGGTGCATAACAGCCTGTGAGGGAACATAATTGACCACATGATGGCTGGGAGAAACGGGGAATGTTTGTACCCACCCAGGCTGCAACTGTTCGGTAATGGTGTAAGTGCCGGTGGGAATGTTCATGAACAAGTAGCCACCACTGGCGTCGGTGGTGGTGGTGAGCGTAGCTGTAACACCTTCCAACTCAATCACCCAACCTGGTAGTCCGTGTTCATGGATGTCCCAAATGCCATTACTGTTAGCATCATAAAATTTGGCGCCATGGATACCGCTATGCCCCGCGCCCAAGGTGTTGCCAAAATCTATGCCATCTCGCCCCTGACCGCCCTGAATCACGATCATGTGTACACCAGGGCCTCCACCCGGATCCATGGGGGGGAATGTTTGCTGCCAGGGTGGTTGATTCACCTCTTGCACCGTATAGGGGCCATCGGCCAGGGCATCAAAACAATAAGAACCGTCTGGGCCGGTTACGGTGGAGGTAATTCCGCCACCTCCTATCAACTCAATGGTCCAACCGGGCAGCCCTGGCTCAACCGATTGATCCCAAACACCATCACCGTTCAAGTCATTGAATTTGTGACCACAGATGAAGCCGCCGCCCTGCGCTACTGTGGCCTGGGGCCGGGACACGGCCGTCAACATGAACCACATCACCAAAATCACACTACCAACGACACCAACCAGCATCAAAACCCGTAACCAATGAAGCGGGGAGCCTTGATTACTTCTCAGTTGCTCGTTCATTTTTCATCTCTCCATGTTTTAGATTAGCAGAATTAAATAGCACAAAAATGATATGACTTGGCTGCTCTGACGATAACATCACCTCCTGGAACCGGGCAGTCACCTATGAAGATTAAGCTGGCGTCAGAATCTTCGGCTAAGGGGCTGTTCACGGTATAGACATCATCACCACGCAAGGGGGGGGAAAGTAAGTGGATTGTAACAAACGGCCGTTACCGTGCAAACATTTACGCCCATCAAAAAGAGGCGAAAAGGTGGCCACATGGCGGCGAAAACTTCAATCCTGGCTATGTTCCATACAGCCCAACACCCAGGTACGGCCGTCGTGCTGCAACAACGCATCAGCTTCGGCCGGCCCCCAACTACCTGGAACGTAGTCCACCATCGGCGGTGCGTGCGGGTCTTGTTCCCAACCCTGAATTATCGGGTCCATCAGCCGCCACGCGGCCTCAATGCTATCGCTGCGCGTATAAAGCGAGGCATCTCCGCGCAGCGCATCCCACAAAAGCCGTTCGTAAGCATCTGGCAGAGAGTTGCCCTTAAAAGCTGACCGGTAATGAAACTCCATATCCACCGAATCTGTGCGGGTGGAATCAGGCGCTTTGGCTTCAAAACGCAGATGAATCCCCTCATCTGGTTGGATGCAAATGGAGAGCACATTGGATGAGAAATCGGCATCGGCAATCGCATCAAACATCAAGTGGGGTGGTTTCTGGAACACAATCACCAGCTCCGTATTTTTCCGGGCCAATGCCTTGCCCGAACGCAAATAAAATGGCACCCCCTGCCAGCGCCAGTTATCCACATATAATTTGAGGGCGGCGTATGTGGGTGTCTGTGATTGGGGGGCCACACCTTCAGCTTCCAGATAGCCCTGATATTGGGCGCGCACCGTATCAGAAAGAGGCAACGGCCGTATCGCCTGCAACAACTTCGCTTTCTCATTTCGCACGGCATCGGCAGCAAAAGAAGTTGGTGGCTCCATGGCGATCAGCGACAGCAGTTGCAGTAAATGGTTTTGGAACATATCGCGCATCACCCCTGCCTGGTCATAGTAACCGGCGCGCCGCCCCACATCCACACTTTCCGTTACCGTAATTTGCACATTGTCCACATAATTACGATTCCACACCGGCTCAAAAATAGTGTTGGCAAAACGGAAATAGAGGATATTTTGCGCTGTCTCCTTGCCCAAATAATGATCAATACGATAAACCTGCCGCTCGGCAAAAACCTCGTGAATTGCCTGGTTTAGTTCTTTCGCCGATTGCAGATCGTGTCCAAATGGTTTTTCTACTACCAATCGTCGCCAACCATCATTCTCCACCGCCAGCTCACCCGTCCCCAGATTTTGCACAATAGGTACAAAAAACTCAGGGGCGGTTGCCAGATAATAAAGCCGATTAGCCGGACCGTTCTCCAACGTGGCCAGGCAGGCAGGCAGGTCGGCATAATCGGCCGGTGTGTCTAAATTGCCCTGATAATAGGTGATATGAGGGGAAAATTCAGCCCACACCTCAGCCGTGTATGATTGTGGCTCAAATTCCAACAACCCTTCCCGCAGCAGAGCGCGGAACTGTTCATCATCCCATGGCCGCCGCGCAAAACCAACAATATGAAACTGCTGTGGCAGCCGTCCCTTGCGGTAGGAATTAAACAGCGCCGGGATCAACTTCCGCTGTGTCAAATCCCCTGAGGCGCCAAAAATCAGGATGGTGGTTGAAATTGTGTCCATGTTACCTCGTCAACCGTGCCAATCCGTCAGCAACGGCCGTGCCCAGATGAAAACGAATAAAACGACGCCCTTCCGCCAGCAGGGCGTCGCCATCCCCCAACGCCTGCGATTTGATCAACACGCCAAACGTCATATTAGAATCCGGTTTACCAGCTTCATCGGGAATAGCCACATCTTGCATCGGGTCGGCAGTGAATTGAATAAAAAGGCCATTACCCCGGTCACCTTTATGTAGTTGGCCGGTGGAGTGGAGAAAGCGCGGGCCATAACCAACGGTAGTTGCCACTCTGTACCGGTTGCGGATGGCCAGGCGCAGCGCCTGAAGCGCGGCGTCGGCAGCAGGTGTGGGCTGGACAAAGGCTTGCAGGGCCACATAGTCGCCAGGTTGTGTTTGGGCCAGGAAGGCGTGCAAGGCAGTTGCGTCCAGAGGAGCTACATCCCCTGTAGGAAGCTGTCCGGTTTCATGGTAAGCAGCTACCATGCGCCGCGCCAGCACTTTGGCGGATTCCACGTTTGGCTGGTCAAATGGCTGGATGTTGACGATGTGCCCGGCAATGGCCGTTGCCAATTCCCACCACATAAACTGCGCCCCCAGGTCATATATATCGCGCAACCCCATACCAATGGCTGGATGCCCGGTGCGTTCCAGAGCAGATAGTTGGGCTGACGCGGCTGTGCTGGTTGGCAGGTGCAGATAAACAAATAGACGGTCTGCACCATAAACGACAGCATCATTCAACGGTTCACCCACCACCGGTAAAATACCCTGCCCTTCCTTGCCGGTGCTTTCAGCCACCAACTGCTCTACCCAATCACCAAAGCTGGCCAGTTCGGGGGAAGTGATGAGGGTGAGTTTGTCACGGCCGTGTCGTGCCAATGTTCCCATAATGGCCCCCAATTTTGTTGCTTCAGGAGCGTGGGCAGCGGCAGCAGCACGGGCTAACAACTTGCCAATATCCACCCCCACCAATGCTGCCGGAACCAGCCCAAAGTGAGACAACGCCGAATAGCGCCCGCCAATGTGGGGATCGTTCAGGAAAGTAGCACGAAAATCATACTGTGCGGCCAACTTTTGCAGGCTGCTACCGGGATCGGTAATGGCGACAAAGTGACTGCCAGGTGCAGTGACAGATTGTGCAATCAGTAAATTGTAAAAGTATTTGAACGCTGACAATGTTTCTACGGTACTGCCGGACTTGGTAGCAACGATAAAAAGTGTTCTTTCCAGAGGAACAGATTGCGCCAGAACCAGAATGGCGTCGGGGTCGGTGGTGTCTACCACTACCAGTTTCAAGCTGTCGCCGCCAAAGGTCCTGGCAAACAGTTCCGGGGCCAGACTGGAGCCACCCATGCCTAACAATAACATATGACTGAACCCCTCCTGGTGGACGGCAGCAGCAAAAGCCTGGATCGGCTCAATTTCTGGCTGCATGGTTTGTGGTAAGTGCAGCCAGCCCAGGCGGTTGCTGATTTCGGTGGGGTCGGGCCGCCAGACCGTATGATCATGTTGCCAGATGCGGGATACAATCTGGTCTTGTTCCAATTGGGCCAGGGTTTGGGTCACGGCCGTTTCATAGGCGTTTAATTCGGTTACAAATTGCATATTTTCCATCATTTGTCATCCTTCACGTACTGACCACAGGAGAGTGGGAAGCATATCCAGAAGTATATCGCCAGACTACTCCGATGGAACAGCCTGTGTTGTCTCCTTCCTAAAACTGCGGCAGCACATGGGCAAACTGCGTCAGGTAATCATCCAGAATGGCGCGGGCACGGCCGATATCGTTGATCATCGGGTCGAGCAGGAGCGTTTGCAGGGCCAGGTGGCGGTCGCCGGTCACGGCCGTGTCCACCACCAGTTCCACCAGCGCCGCCTCCCGCCGCAGCAGTTCGGCTATCGCTTCCGGCATCTCGCCGATGTGGACGCCCTGCACCCCCATGCCGCTGACCAGCGCCGGAATCTCCACAATTGTCTCGGCCGGCAGGTTGGCAATCGCCCCCCGGTTGGGGATATTCACTGCTTCATCGTAGTAGTTCTCGTTACCAGCGATACCGGTGATCAACTCCACCGCTCCTTCACTGTGTGCCTCGCGCATCCCCGCTACCGGCATCACCCCGTCCGCCATCTGGCGCATCATCCCGTGCAAAAAGTCCCGCGCTGCCTCGTTGCCGCCCCAGTCGTAGAGCGGCACCTGGTACGTTTGCCACGGTTTCGCCAGGGGATCATGCAGCCAGGGCAGGTACTCCACCAAATGCGTATCGCCGGGAATGGGTAAGCGGCCAAAGATGCGGAACAGGTCTAACGAAAACGGTTCCAGCGTCGGCGGCGCATCCGCCAGCGCCGCCCGTAGCGCCGGGTATAAATCCTCGCCCGTCACCTTATCCCGAATATCCATCAGCCAGATGAAGTGGTTCAGACCGGCAGACTTGATGTGGAAATGGGCACGGCCGTAACTCGCCATCTCGTGTATCGTGCCCACATTACCAGGATCGGAATGCAAGTTCACGCCTGGTGGTACAGGGATGTCGTATCGTTCGCGCAGGAGTACGGCCGTCAGCCCATAACCCACGTTGATCTGGTGACACTTGCCTACGGTCTTGATACGGCTGAATTTGCTCACGGCGCGGGTGATACGCGGCAGCGGATTGCTGAAATTGATGAGCCAGGCATCCGGGCACAACGCTTCCATGTCGCGCACAATTTCCATGAAAGGCGGAATCTGGCGGCAGGCGTGCATCAGCCCACCCGGCCCGCCATTTTCGCCATACGGCTGGCGCAGGCCGTGTTTGAGGGGGATCTCCCAATCCATCCGCCACAGTTCTTCGCGCGGCGGCACTTCAATGGAGACAATGACAAAATCCATCCCGGCCAACACCTCCCGCCGGTTGGTGCTGGCGCGGATGTGCATCTCCGCGCCCCAGGCGTCGTTCATCCGTTCGGCCACACGGACGACGGTGGTCAACGCTTCTTCATTGAAGTCAACCAGCGCCAGTGTACTGCCGCGCAGCTTTGGCTCGCGCATAAGGGTGGCTAACGTCGTCGGCCCAAAACTGGCGCTGCCCGCGCCGATGATGACAATTTTGGTGGGGTTCATATACCTCTCCTGGTTATGTGTAGAGACGTTGCAATGCAACGTCTCTACCACAATTTTACGGCCGTGATTATACCCCTTGTTGTCGCTGGTGAGAGGTTCGGATACAGTTCCGCATCAAAGGAAATTACACCATCACTTACAGCCAAGCTAAGACAAATCACAATGAAATTCCACGTTATTCTCTTTCTCATACTTTTATGGTTGGTTTTCTCCGCGGGCATATCAGCCTGTCAGGATGATCCGCGTCAAGTTAACCAAGACTATCCAACGGTTGTTTCTGACTTAGCCACCTCTGAAGCCAACGTTAGTATGCTATCCGCAACGCTGGTCGCACATCAAACCCAACCAACAAGTACCCCTGATAGCCTTGATGAGTTAGCCAGTATGCAGGCTACAGCTATGACTTTACGAACCGAGGTAGAAGCCCAGGCAAACACGATACTGGCCCATCAAATTGCAGCTTTGTCTCTTACAAAACTGGAAACGGACTTTGAAACGGCCGTTTTACTGGCAATTGAAGCTAATCAGTTGGCAGATACATCTACCACACGTAGCAGTTTGCTCTATGCCTTTCAACACAACCCCCGCTTACAAAATGTCATTCGATTTACAGATGTAGGTGGGGTTCAAGATGTCGCTTTTAGTCCAGACGGCCGTTACCTCGCTCTGGCCCATGGAGGTGGACAACTACTGCTTTATGATTTGTTTGCAGACAGGCTTATTGGCGAACTACTCCCCGGATTATCAGAGGAGTTTGCTGGTGAAGGCGATGGGTATCCTACCGTTGCCTTCAGCCCTGACGGACAATTCCTGGTAGGAACAAATCCGACTTCTTCGTCTGAAAATGAAAACAAAATTGTTATCTGGGATTTTGCCACACAGCAGATAGTTGCCACAAGCCCCCACATTGTTCTTGACGCTATCTTTCTTCCTGAAGAGAACTATCTTGTCACTCACGATTATAAAGGGGTTACTGTCTGGGATTTTTCTGGAGGAAACCTTGAAGAAGTGTCAAATCTTCCTGTACCCCAAGATAGTTGGGAATCAGGCTTAAGCAGTATGGCTGGTCATCCAGATGGAGAAATCATTGCTCTTGGATACCGTGTCGGTACGATCAATTTGTGGAATCCTTTCACAAATGAGTTATCCAGCCTTTCTTCAATGATCCAGGCCGACTACATCTACAATCTGGTATTCAATCCCGACGGAACAATCCTTGCCATTAGCATCCCCGGACAGATCATTTTGTGGGATATGGTGAATAATCAAGCCTTTGGCATCATTTCCCACAATTCCTCTGCCGTTAGTTTTAGCCAGGATGGGCAATCGCTTTTGTCAATCGGCGGTGATGAATCTCTTTACTTATGGGATGTCGCAACCCAGGCCCCAATAGGAGAGCCGTTTACCCGATGGGGAAATAGCCATCTTCTGGCTGGCGCAGCCCTGCATCCTGATGGGCAAATCATAGCCTCCATCTACCAAAATCGGACAGCAATCTTGTGGGACGCAACGGCTACATCTCGCTTAGGCCAGGCGTTAGCACACTTTCCAATAGAAGAACAAACGGGTTTGTATTACAGTGAAGCGTTTGTAGATGATGATAACACCTTGTTAGCAAGCAATTCTAACGGGGCGTTGGCTTCGTTGGATATTTCAACAGGTCAGGTGATTTCAACGACTCCTGGGTATGCCGATCCGAATTTGCGCGATGTTGTGTTTAACGAAAATTACACCATTGCTGCAACACACATCTATACGAACGAAGTTAGTACGATTACCCTCTATGATGTAAGACAAGACCGACCCATAGGACAACCCATACAGCAGATCGATTTTGTATCTGCTCTCGCTTTTACGCCCGACGGTACAAGGTTGGTGACCGGCGATACAAAAGGGTTGTTGCGATTTTACGATTCTGCTTCTGGGCTGATAATTGGCGAACCCTTTCAAGACCACGCCCGTGCCGTAGAAACACTCGCATTTAATCTTGATGGGCAAATAGTAGCCTCTGGGTCATATGACGAAATTCACCTGCGAGATGTAACAACTTTCGAATTGGTTGCACCACCAATATCTGCTAATGGTGACCAACTAATTTTTCATCCTATCGATAATACCCTCATAGTTATAAGGTTTGGAGGATCACCTATTTACGCATGGGACACAACTAGCGGAGAATTAAAGGGAAATCTAACAGAGAGGGGGGAAGTGATGGGTCTGGTTTTTAGTCCAGATGGCCAGTATATAACTTCGGCGGAACTTGAGTATATCAATTATGGTAGTCGAGCGCGTTTTACAGCTATCCGGGAAGCGGATAGCTGGTTGCAAATTGGGCCAAGCCTTGATTGGCATTGGCATCCAGTTTTCAATCACGATGGTTCTCTTCTAGCGACAACATATCTTAAAGATGGCCGTACCACCGAGATAGTTCTGTGGGATATGCGGGTAGAAACCTGGCGAGAAAAGGCTTGTCAGACTATCAATCAAAATTTGACAACAGAGCAATGGAAACTTTATTTTGGTGACAGACCTTATGAAAAAACCTGCCCTGCTTGGCCATGACAGTCACGCAAGTATGCCCATATCATACTTTGCAAGCAGCTTGTGACCTTATGATAAAATTCATGTGATAAATCTAAAGGGATAAAGATTGATGGGGATGTATACGGCCGTCATCAAACAAACAAATGATTAGGAGTGTACAAATGATTGAATTAACCATTCAAGTTCCAGATAATTTGGCCGAAGAATTAACCTCAGTTGAGGAACGTTTGCCAGAGATTCTTGCATATGGGCTGAACCAGCTTACCCCTCTGCCGAACCAAGTTTATCGGGATGTGCTTAACTTTCTGATCAGTCAACCTTCACCAAAGGAACTCATAGAGTTTGTGCCTTCACCAGAAATACAAGCACATGTGAGCGAACTTTTGGAGAAAAATCGGACGGGTACGCTTACATCAATCGAAGAAAGTGAACTGGATGAGTACATGCATATTAACCATTTGGTTACGATGCTAAAAGCGCGCGCTTTACCATATCTAACTGATTAACTTGAATGTCATCCTCTCCCATCCCAAACAAACTGCGCACGGCCGTCATTGAGCGAGCCAACGGCCGTTGCGAATACTGCCACAAACCCCCGGTCTCATTTTTTGCCCATGAAGTTGATCACATTATTGCCCGTAAACATGGGGGCAAAACAGTATTGGAGAATCTGGCATTTGCCTGTTTTGAGTGTAATCGAAACAAGGGCAGTGATATTGCCTCGCTCGATCCAAATTCAGGCGAATTGACCCCCCTTTTTAACCCACGTACCCAAAACTGGCATGACCATTTCCAATTAAGTATGGGTAGAATTGAACCGCTCACACGCTCTGGTCGGGTCACTGTCTTCCTGCTTCAATTAAACGACGAAGAACGCATCCAGGAGCGCATAGCACTGAGAGTAGGAATGGAACGCAGTTAAACACGGATTCTGCGAATTTTCGCGGATAAACTTATCGGTGGACACAATGGCAGACAAATATGACGTAATCATCATTGGCGGGGGGCATAATGGGTTGGTGGCGGCGGGCTACCTGGCGCGGGCCGGCAAACGGGTGCTGGTGCTGGAACGGCGGCATCTGGTGGGCGGCGCCAGCGTGACGGAGGAGATTTTCCCCGGCTTCAAGTTCTCCGTTTTCTCCTACGTGGTCAGCCTGTTTCGGCCAGAAATTATCCGCGATTTGAAGCTGCCGCAGCATGGGCTGACCATTTTGCCGCTAGAAAGTACGCTGACGCCGCTGCCCGACGGCCGTTTCCTCTATCGCGGCAACGACCATTGGGAATCGCTGCGCAGCATCGCCCAGTTCAGCCAACGGGATGCGGATGGGTATGACGAGTACGGCCGTAACATGTACTTCATGGCCAAAGCCGTCAAATACATCCTGGGCATCATCCCGCCCGACCCTACCAGCTTCAAACCAGGGGAATTGTTGGGGCTGGCCAACCTGGGCCGCCACTTCCTGGGGCTGGGCGAAGAAAAGCTGTACCTGCTGGCGAAACTGATGACGATGAGCGCGGCCGATTTTGTGGCCCAATGGTTTGAATCAGAGCCGCTGCGGGCCACCCTTTCGGCCAGCGGCATCATCGGCACCTTCATGGGGCCACGCTCGCCCGGTTCCGCCTACGTGCTGCTGCACCATTACATGGGCGAGATTGACGGAGCGTACCGCGCCTGGGGCTTCCACAAAGGGGGTACGGGTGGTCTGGCGGAGACATTGGCGCGGGCGGCCCAATCCTTTGGCGCGGAGATCAAGGTGAATGCGGCGGTGAAGGAGGTGGTGGTGCGGCACGGCCGTGCTACCGGCGTCGCTCTGGAAAACGGCGACGAATACCAGGCCGATGTGGTCATCTCCAGCCTGGACCCCAAATTGACCTTCCTCAAACTGGTAGATGAAAAAGAATTACCCGGCGATCTGGTGGCCGGTATTCGCAAGTTCAACATTTACGGCTCGTCCGGCAAGGTGAATCTGGCGCTGGCTGGGCTGCCCGACCTGGCGGGCAACCCCATGCAGCAGTTGGGTCACGCCAGCCGCCGCCTGATGGCCGGGGCCATCTCCATCAGCCCCCACACCGACTACCTGGAACGGGCCTTTGACCATGCCAAATACGGGGAGTTCAGCGCACGGCCGTACATAGACATCATCCTCCCCTCCATGATTGACCCGGAGATGGCCCCGCCGGGCAAACACGTCATGTCCTGTTTTGTGCAGTACGCACCGTACAATCTGGCGGGCGGCTGGAATGATGCCCAACGGGATGCTTTTGGCGACGCGGTAGTGAACACGCTGGCTGAGTTTTTCCCCCACATCAAAGAGTTGATTTTGCACCGACAGGTGTTGACGCCGGTAGATATTGAACGCACCACCGGCTTATCGCAGGGCAACATTTTCCAGGGTGAATTGAGCCTGTCGCAACTATTATTCCTGCGGCCGGCGGCCGGTTATGCCAAATACCGCACCCCCATCAAAGGGTACTGGCAGTGCGGCTCCGGCACCCATCCCGGCGGCGGCATCATGGGTGCGCCGGGACGGTTGGCGGCCTTAGAAGTGTTGAAGGAAATTTAGAGATTGGAGGGTGTAAAATCCGTAGGGAAGCTATGAAGAAATCATGGACTGTCGTATTTTTGATTTGTTTTGCTTTGCTTTTGTTGATTGGTTGTGCAAGAAATGAAGATGAAACAATCCCCAGAACATATTATGAATCTCTTGCTTTGGATACGCCTGAATTAGCTGTTGAGACGTTTGTAGATGCCTTCCAAAAAGATAATTTTGAAGCTCTTTATTTGATTTTTGCGCCGAATACGCAGAGGCAAATTACGAACAGTATAAATCTTTTGCAATATCAAGATTTTGTAAAAGCTACTGATTATGAGGAAGCTAATGAGATCGCATCCGATTCGGTACAATCCAGACCGTTGAATGAATGGGAACATATGACCACTGGTTATCGTTTCGATTCCCTCATGCTGGTTGCCAGGCAACATTCAGCTTTTCTTATTGACTTGAGCGGACATGTCTCTATCTTGCGTACCGTTGACTTTGTTGATGACGATGGGAAAGTGTTTGCAGATGTAATTACCGATGTTGAAGGGATTGATGGCGAGGTTGTTTTTCGCATGGAACAAGCCCCAAGTGGGCGGTGGCGGGTAGGTCAAGTCATCCTACCTGGGGGGGATGAGGATCGAGTCCCCTGGTCTGTACCAGCTAAAGAATAGCCAAACAGGAAATTATGAAGAAACGTTACGACATTATCATCATCGGCGGGGGACATAATGGGTTGACGGCCGCTGCCTATCTGGCAAAGGCGGGTAAGTCGGTGCTGTGCTGGAAAAGCGGGATGTGCTGGGTGGGGCGGCGGCGACGGAGGAAATCTGGCCCGGCTTCCAGGCCAACACCGGCGCGGAAGAGGCGGGTTTGTTCCAGGACAACATCGTCAAGGAGTTGTTTTTGAAGATGCACGGGCTGGAATTCCGCCAAAGTGCGGTGGCGATATTTGCGCCGCAGCCCGACGGCCGTGCCCTGACCCTCTATCGCGACATTGCTAAAAGCCAGCAAGCGATTGCCTCATTCAGCCAGCGCGACGCCGAGCGTTACCCGGATTTTGTGGCCCAGGTGAATGGGTTCACGGCCGTGCTGCGCGACATGCTCCTGCAAACCCCACCCAACCTGGGCGAGCCACACCTGGGTGAACTGGTCGGTTGGGGCGGCGTGGGCTTGAAACTGCGGCGCATGGGTGGGACGGCCATGATGGAATTTATGCGTGTGCTGCCTATGCCGTTGCGCGAATACCTGGACGAATGGTTTGAATCAGACCTACTGAAGGGGGCACTGGCGGTGGATGGCATCACCGGCACGATGCAGGGTCCCTGGTCGGCGGGCACCACACTGCAATTTTTATACCAGCATAGCAACGGCTTCCTGGCGCAGCGCACCATCGCGGGTGGCATGGGGGCATTGTCCGAAGCGTTGGCCAGCGCCGCCCGCCAGAACGGAGCCGAGATTCGCACCGGGGCGGGTGTGGCCCGGATTCAGATTGACAATGGGCAGGCGATAGCCGTGCTGCTGGAAAATGGCGACCAGATTCCGGCCAACGTCATACTTTCCAGCGCCAGCCCCC
>CAYXUZ010000045.1:0-12174 GCA_964467705.1 uncultured Ardenticatenaceae bacterium
AAAGTTGGGCCGAAGCTGACACGGCCGTATCAGATGTCGGGCGGTTAACGGCCTGGTTTGATGACGTGGCCGAACCGGTGGATGAACCAGACACCAGCGCAAAAGCGCCCACAGAAGAGAACTCAAAGGACTGGTTTGATGATTGGCCGGAAGAAGACGAAACGGCCGAGACGTTCGCCCCTGTCGAGGAACCGGATTCTGGTAGTTTTTCTACCTGGTTAGCTGACGCCAACGCTGAGGAATTGGGAATTGAAGACCAAGGGGATGATTCAGACCGGTTAGCCGACTGGTTTGCGGATGAAGGATCACAGGCCAAACCATTTCCAGAAGAGGCCGCCCGCCTGGCCGCCTGGTTTAGTGGTGAATCAGAACCGGCTGAAGAAGCCGAACAATTTGATTGGCTAGGTGAACCAATACCATCTCCTGTTGCCAGCGAACGGCAAGAACTCCCCGATGATTTGAACTGGTTAGAGGAAACTGAAGAAGAGCTGGCCTCAATTTTCCAGTCACAGCCCGGCATCGCCGAAGAGTTGCCAGACTGGCTGGCGGATGTAGCTGCTTCGGCGGATCTGGTTATTTCAGATGGTGGTGAGGCAGAAAGCGACGAACTGGAAGACATCTTCAAGACGGAGAGTCAGGCGGCAGCGACCGAGATAGAATTTCTACGTCAGAGCGGTATTCTGCGTTTGGAGGAGGAGAGCTTACAACGGCTACGGGCGGAAGAGTCACAGCCAGAGGAGTCGGCTGTAGACCACATTATGTCTGATGAGCCTGACTGGTTGGCGGCGTTGGCTACAATGGAAACCGAGGGTGTACGGCTGCCGGAACCAGAAGAAAAGGTTACGGCCGTATCGCCGCCATCTACTGCTGATTTTGATGAATTTGTTGATGATCAAGATGTTAGGCTGGCCATGGCCGATGCCATGGCCGATGCCTTTGCCGATGCAGATTGGGCTAATGCCGAAGACTCGTTTTCAGCTGCTGAAGATGGCGCTGAACTACCGGCCTGGATCAGCCAACTTGATGCCACTGCTTCGCTGCCCGAACTGGCAGAAGAGGAAGGTGAACTGATACCCAGTGACGAGATGCCCGATTGGGTAGCCAGTTTGCGCCCCTCCCAGATGGCCAGCGAGAGTGGCCTGAGCAGTATATGGCGCGACAAAGCGCCGGAGACGCTGGCCGGAGTGCCTGAAGAGTTGGCAGGAGCGGATTTGCCGGCTTGGTTACAAGACATTTCCCATAATGCCGGTGATGCGCCGGCCATTGCCATGCCGGCGGATACACAACTGGCTGATATTCCTGATTGGCTTCAGCCTGATTTGAAGCTGGATGCGGCCGACGCCGACTTTCTGATGGATGAGCAAGGCGCCGCCTCAGGGGTCAGTGATGAGTGGAGCGCCATCCTCGACGATTTACCACCATCTGTCCCGCTACAAGATTTGCTGCCTAAAGCGGATATTCCGGCATGGGTCATGGAGTTAAAGCCGGTTGAACTGACCGGGGAAAGCCCCAAGGCCCAGGCTACCGGGCCGGAAGAATCGTTTGGCCCATTGAGTGGGTTGCGCGGGGTGGTGGTGATTGAACCGGTGATTGCCCTGCCACGAGTGGCAGATCCCATAGGACAGTTCACAGTAAGCCCAGAACAAGTGCAACAAGCTGGTTTGTTACGACAATTGGCGTTGGACGGACAGGGAGGGGAAACGGCCGCTTCCCGGCAGGCGATGCGTGATGTTTCTGGTTGGATACGGCCGTTGTTTGTGATTGTACTACTGCTGGTCGTAATCTTGGGTTTGCGGGGTGAAATTTCTGTGTTGCCAACCCAGTTAAGGCCGTCAGCTGCTCTGACCGGTGTCCAAACGGCCGTGCAGAATGCTGCCGGTGGGGTTGTATTGGTGGCGTTTGAATATACCCCGGCCATGGCTGGCGAATTGACGCCTGAAGCCGAAACTCTTCTCATGCAGTTGGCTGATGCCCAGACGAATGTGCTGACGCTGAGCCAATATACGCCGGGGGTGAAGATGGCCGAGACTGTTTCCGACCGGGTTGGCATGGATACGGCCGTACATCTAGGTTATTTGCCCGGCGGCGCTATTGGACTACGGCGGTTGGGAGAGTGTTTGAACCAGGGCGTTGAGTGTGATGCCTTGTTTGGCGCCCCCCTGTCGGCCAGCCAGCAAAGCGCCCTGGCTGATGTGTCGCTGATTATTATGTTGACGGCCGACCGGCATACACTGATCAATTGGGTGGAGCAGGTAGGTACCCCCGCCGAGCGCCCGATGGTTGCTGGTGTCACCCAGGCATTAGCGCCGTTGGCACTGCCTTATTTTGATTCCATGCAGCTTGCTGGTGTCATCAATGGCATACCAGGTACGGCCGTTTACCAACAAACCTATTATCGCCAGACCCAACTAACTGATACCGGTGCGCTGTTTAACGCCCAGGTCGCCGCACAAATGCTGGTAGTGGTGGTTTTACTTCTGGGGGCGCTCATTTATTTTGTCACTGGCATCGTTGCCCAGCGTCGTGCTAAATAACTATGACCCTGAATGCAGATTTCATCGGCCTGTTAGTCGGAATTACCCTCACACTCTGTATTTACAGTTATCTTTTTATTGGCGATAGAGTTCCTTATCGCCTGGCAATGCACATTTTGGTTGGCGCCAGCGCCGCTTACGCTTTGGTGATTGTGGTGCAGCAAGTGTTTGAACCGGTTTACCGTACCATTACCGAAGACCCCGGCCCGGCTGATACCCTTTATTTGTTGGTTCCCATTTTGCTGGCCTTGTTTTTATTAATGCGTCGTTTGCGCGCTGCCAGTTGGATTGGAAATACAACATTGGCTTTGTTAGTAGGCGTGGGTGCGGCCGTTGCTTTTCTGGGGGCATTAACCGGAACGTTATGGCCACAGTTGACCGGTACTTATGCCGATACCGGCGGTCCGATGCGGGGCATTTTGATCGCGGTGTTGGCGGCGTTGACATTGTTGTCGTTTCAATTCACCTCGTTTCGTGTCACCAGCAGCCGGGTGTGGGAACGGGCTTTCTGGCAGCAGGGAATTATTTGGTTAGGTCGGGCGGTGGTGATGATTACGCTGGGGGCGTTATTTGCCGCTCTGTTGAACACCAGCTTTGTTTTGTTGGCCGATCGCATTTATTTTTACATGCAGGCAGTGAGTCCTTAACTATGGCCGATTCGGACGAGACCGTTATCCAGGAGATAGATGACCTGGAAAAATCATTTATTCTGGCTGACATTGGCGTCACAAACACCACTGTCATCTTGATTGATACGGTAGAAGGCAGCTATCGGCTGGTGGCCTGTGCCTCTGTGCCCACAACGGCACGGTTGCCCTGGCTGGATGTGATGACATGTGTGCAGCAGGCGATTGGTCGTATCTCTACTATAACAGGCCGGACGTTGCTCAATGAACGTGGCATTCTGATTCGGCCACCGCGCAAAGATGGCTCTGGAGTTGACTATTTTGCCATGGTTGTCAGTGCGCCTTCGCCGCTTAAGACGGTGTTGGTGGGGCTGTATGATGAGATGAGTCTGGCCAGTTTACGCAAGGCTTTGCGCACGATCTATGTGCAAGAAGTGGAAGTGGTGAGTCTGGCGGATGCGCGCCCGGAAGCTGAGCAGATCACGGCCGTCATCCAAAGCCGCCCCGATTTGATTGCTATTGCTGGCGGAACGGATGGTGGCGCTGAAGAGCGGTTGATGCGATTGGTGGAAGTGGTAGCGGTAGCCGCGATGGTGTTGGCTGACGGTCAACCACCTCATGTCTTGTATGGGGGCAACCTGAAACTGCGCGAACAGGTGCGTGCGTTGTTAGAGGAAAATGCACACTTGCACATGGCCAGTAACATCCGCCCAGAGCTGGCTACGGAGCAGTTAGATGACGTGATGCGGCTGGTCGGTGAATTATATGAGGATATTAAGGTTCAGAATTTGCCGGGCATCCATGATTTGAGCGAATGGGCCAGTTTTCCCATTTTGCCGAGTGCACGTTCGTTTGCCAATATCTGTCACTATTTTGCCGGACAGTCACAGCGGGTCATGGGCATTGATCTGGGTAGCCATAGCCTCACACTGGTTATGGCCAAGCCGGGTGAGGTGCAGTTATCGGTGCGTACTGACTTAGGCATGGGGGAACCGCTGGCTCATTTGCTGCGAAACACGGCCGTTGAGAACATTATGCGCTGGCTGCCGGAAGAAATTGACGAAGGGGATGTCACCAATTACCTATATAACAAATCCCTTTATCCACAAACCATTCCGCTGATTGAGGCCGATTTGCACCTGGAACAGGCGGCGGCGCGGGCATTATTACAATGTGCCCTGATGTCTATGGCCGTCGAGTGGAATTGGATGCCTCCTGGTCACGTATTGCATCTGCCTGCTTTTGACCGGCTGTTGGTGCATGGCGCTGTTTTTGCCAAAGCGCCACGGCCAGGTCAGGTTATGCTGCTACTTTTGGATGCTTTGCAACCCACTGGTGTGTTTTCTGTGGGGCTGGACCAATATGGCGTTTTGCCACCATTAGGTGTTTTGGCGGCACAACAACCCCTGGTTGTTGTGCAGACGTTGGCTGCGGGGGTGCTTTCTGAGCTGGGTTGGGTCATTGCGCCAGCCGGAAAAGGCCAGCCTGGCAAGAAGGTGTTGGATATCGTTATTCAATCCCCCGTTGCCCGGTTTGAAGGGGAAATTGAGTTTGGCAAGATTGAGGTGTTTCCAATTCCGCCGGGCCAGGAAGCACAGGTTACAGTGAAACCAACCGGCCGTTTTGATATTGGTTTTGGTCCCGGTCAAGGCAAAACCTTGACGATAAAAGGTGGGGCGGTTGGTGGTCTGGTGGTTGATGCGCGGGGACGGCCGTTGGTCTTGCCGCGTGATCCCAATGACCGGCGTAACCTGATGCGCAAATGGCAGTGGGACTTGGGTGGTTGACATGAAAAATTAGACCTGACGGGTCTGTTTATAGCAATGGAACATTACGTACGCACTACAATTATTCAACCGCATATGAAAATTCGACGCGAACGGGCGTTGCCACAAAGTGGCGAGATTACTGTTGGCGTCGGAAATGAAGTTAATCCCAGCCAGACAGTGGCTCGCACGCCCCTGCGGACGCAGTTTGCCATTGTGGATGCCAGCGAGATATTGGGCGTCCCCCCAGAAAAGGTTAATGACTGCGTCATTGTAGAAAAAGAATCAATCGTAGATGTAGGTACCGTGTTGGCTCACCGAAAGCAAGTTGTGCGGCAAAAGCAGGTGTTATCGCCGGCGGAAGGGGTGATGTTTGATGTCATTAACGGCCGTATCTTCATCCAACAAACCTCCGACTGGATAGAAACACGCGCTATGGTTTCAGGCCGAGTGGTTAGCTATGTGGGTGATCGCGGCGTTATCATTGAAACCTACGGCACACTCATCCAGGGCATTTGGGGATCGCGCAAAGAAGGCTATGGCAAGTTGAAAATGATGTCCCGCAATAATAATGGTTTTTTAGCCAAAGATCAGTTAAATCATGAGGTAGGTAAACTCATTCTAGGCGTCGGCCGGCTGGAACATTTGGAAGTGCTGTATCTGGCGCAAGAAATGGGAGTAGCCGGGATCATCGTTGGGGGCATGTCGGCCGATTTGTGCGAAGCGGCTTACGGATTAAATTACCCAATTATCTTGACTGATGGGGTGGGCAAACAAAATATGTCGTCAACAGTTTTTAGCCTGCTGCAAGGTGTGGAAGGGCGAGAAACTTCTCTTTTTGCCAGTTATGACGCCAGCCGTGGTCAACGACCAGAGATTATTGTCCCTGAAGCTGCCACCCCTACCAGTGAAGCCATGCAAGCCAACAAACCACTACAAATCGGGCAAAAGGTGCGCCTGATACGCACGCCCTATGTGGGACAAATTGGTGAAGTGGTCAAAATTTATGTACTGTCACAACTCCTGGCAACGGGAGCAAAGGCACAAGGTGCAGACATTCGGTTGTCAGATGGGCATGTCGTTTTTGTTCCGTTTGCCAATATGGATGTCATTATCTAGTAGTGTTGACATTTCTGTTGGAAATAGCAACCTGTTTTCTTGGAAGTAAAATGGAGGCGACCTATGGAAGATGAATTCATGGAAGATGAGTATATGGTGGATGAAGAAGGTGGCTCGTCTGGGAATCGGCCGTTTTTGATGGCAGCGGGCGCATTGATTACTGTTTTTGTGTTATCTGCGGCCTGTGCCGTGGTGCTGTTGATGTTGAGTAATGACGGCGCTACTAATTCGGCCGAAGTTGCGGCCGTTGAAACACAAAACGCGATCACGATGGCTACCAATGAAGCGGTGGCTCTGTTCATTGCGCAAACGGAAACGGCCCAGGCTGCACCCACGGAAGCGCCGCAACTGCCACCTACGAATACCAGCACGCCAGCGGCCACAGTAGAAACCCCCGCAGCTACCAGCACCAGGGTGTTAGGGTCGGCCGAGGGTGAAACCGGTGGTGAAGATGAGGATGGTGGCCGTGAAGGGGAGGCAACAACTGCTGAAAGCGGCGATGAAGCCGCATCGGAAACGGAAGGTGGCGTTGCGGGGACAATTATTGTAGGCACGGCCGTTGCTGAAAGTGGTGGCGGTGACGCTGGTGTCAGTGGTGGTGATAGCAGCGGTGGTGATAGCAGTAGCGGCACTGACAGCAGTAGTGGTGGCGCCGTAGTGGCCGGAGGTACACCAACTAAAACTGCCAGCACCCAAACAGAAGCCGGCGCCTTACCTCAAACTGGTTTGGAAACCTGGGTTGTTGCCTTGCTTGGTCTGTTATTGGTGGTTGTATTGTTTGCGGCGCATCGGCTGCGCACAAATTAAGTGAGGCGTGGTTTGAAGCACACCGGAGTGATGCTCTGGCCTTAGGCAACTGGCAAGCATTGGTCACATAACCATGATGGGCATGGGCGCGGTCGAACGACTCTGGCTATTGCTGGATTGCCAAAATTGCAGTTGCCGCCGAAGACAAATAGCGGTATCCTTACTATGCTCCTGGTTGGATTAACGGCAGAAGGAAACTTGCGATGCTTGTCTTAATCGGCAACATCGCTCCCTCCCCTAAAACTGGCACAAAAGAAACGCGACTGGAACAAACCAATCAGGAGCAGGGCCGCGACGCCCCCTCCTGCTGCCGGTCAAAGCCCGTGAAACCGCTCACAAGAAATGTGGGCGGTTTTTTTTTGCTTGGGGTCTGAAGCAGGCTCATCATGATCTACCATATCTTCTATTCACCCCCCATTTGATGCCATTCAGCCCAGTTTTACGCCTTTCAGCCCAAATTTGCTGCGCTGCTCTCCTGAAACTGCTACTGTTGCGGCAGTTATAACAGCCACAAATTATCCCAATGACACGAATTTTGTTGGCAAGCATCTGCGTCACTCTGTGAAATCTGTGGCTCAAAAGGAGAGTATGATATGAGCGAATACAAGTTGAAAAAAGGCGAAAACAAAGGCCGCATCATTGCAGCAGCAGGGGTAATCGCTGCCGCCATTTTGGGTGGAGCGTTTATGTCAACTGATGGCGTCACGGCCGTGTGGCTGCTGGCGGCGTTGTACATGTTGGGGCCATTGGTGGCGGCAGTGATGGTACGGCCGTTGCAAGACGATTGGTGGTTATTCTTGACGGCCACTATTTTGTCATTGGGTATCATCTTGCCCTGGTCATTCATTCACCCGGCACAGTGGGCGGCCGTCTATTTGCCGGAATTGGGCTTCTGGGCCAACCTGCTGTTTCTGATTTTGCTGATAACATCGGTAGGTGCGGGCCAGCCACCGCGCAAATTGTGTTGGGCACTAACGGGCCTTTATCTGCTCATTTTGCTGGCCTTGCCGCTGGTGCTTTAGAAATTTGACGGAGCTTTGCCTGATTGATCTGATTTTATCCGCGTTCATCTGTGTTTGTCCGTGTCCTATTTACGAAGGAAATGAACATGTTACACAATTTCAAACATTTATCGGGACCAGCTCGATTATTTGTGGCAATCCTATTCTTCCTGTTGCTGGTAGCAGGTGTTCTGGTAATTTTCTCGTTCTAACAACCGGAAATATGTAATTTCGTAACGATATTCTGAATGCCGACATCGGATGCCAAAAAGGTAGTAAGCAAGTATGGATGACACGATTGCACCCAGACAACCAGGACGGTGGCAATTGCGCTGGGCAGTAGCGCAGCAGGAGATCACCAACATTGCCCGCCATCCCTATTACATGGTCTCGTTTGCCATTCCCATTTTCATGTCATTGGCATTTATGCTTTTCGTCTCTTCTATGCGGGACACAGATGACCTGATTGTGGTGGTGTATGATGCGGGTAGCTCGGACTGGGCGGCCACGTTGACTCGTTGGTCTGAAGCGCAAATCGAGATGGTGGATTCGGAAACGGCCGTACAAGCCGCCCTCACCGACAACGCCACCGCCGGTATCCTCATTCCCGCCGGGTTTGACACGGCCGTTGCCGCCGGACAATCGCCCGAACTGGTTGTTTATGTCAACCAGGAGGCGCGTAATGACCACATCGCCATCTTCACGCGGCGACTGAGCGACGCCCTGTGGACGATGGGCCAAACGTCGCCGCCAGCCGTCATTCGCTGGCAAGATACCAATGTTCGTCCCGAAGCCCTTTCCTTTTCGGTTGAAGAATACATCGTGGTCATTTTTATTATTCTGGGCATTTGCATGACGACGATGGGCATATTGGCGCAAACTATCGTGGAAAAACGGGAAACCGGATCGCTGCCGGCGCTGCTGGCTTCGCCGCTGACGTTTGGCGACTTGTTGTGGGGGCAAAGCACGGCCGTATTCCTCTACACCATGTTGCTCAGCGCCGTCTTGCTGTTGATCAACGGCGGCTGGGTGGGCAATGTGGCGGTCACGGCCGTGTCCATCATTCTGACAACCTTTGCCCTGTTGGGGTTGGGGCTGCTGTTTGGCCTGTGGTCTCAATCCAAAAATCAATGCAACGCCTACACCGGCGTGTTGGGCATTGTGCTGGTCATCCCCAGTTGGTTTGCCTTAGTGCCGCCGGATAATTTGTCGCTGCCTCTGACGGCCGTGCTGCATCTGTTGCCCACCACCTATCTGGTAGAACTGCTCAACCAATCGTTGAACGGCACGGCTACCTGGGCGACGGTTTGGGTGAACCTGCTGGTGTTGTGTCTATTTACGGCCGTGTTATTTGGCCTGGTGCGCTGGCGGTTGCAACGCCAGCCTGTATAGGGTGATTTGGAAAATCGCCTTACAGGAGAAAAATATGATCGAAATCAAAAATCTGAAGAAGTATTACGGCGAAAATGATGCTATTAAAGCGGTAGATGACGTCAGCTTTCTCTGCCCTGACGGGCAGATCACGGGGCTGCTTGGCCCCAATGGGGCGGGCAAAACGACCACACTGCGCATGATCACCGGGCTGATTAAACCGGGGGCGGGCACGGTGGTGGTAGACGGCCGTGACGTGACCCGTGAACCCGGCAAAGTGCGCCAACTCCTGGGCGTACAGGCAGACGCAACGGGCGTGTATCCCAAGCTGACGCCGCGGGAACAATTTCGCTTTTACGGCCGTTTCTACGGTCTACGCGGCAAAAAACTGGAAGAACGGGTGCAAACCGTTATAGACGAACTGCACATGCATGACATTGCCGACCGCCAGGCCGAAGGGTTCAGCCGTGGGCAGCGACAAAAGATCGTCCTGGGGCGGGCGCTGGTGCATAACCCGCCCAACATCCTCATGGACGAACCCACCAATGGCCTGGACGTGATGGCCGTGCGCCAGACCCGCGACACCATTCACGCCATGAAAAAACAAGGGCGTTGTGTCCTCTTTAGCACCCATTACATGGACGAGGCCGAGCGGCTGTGTGACAACATCGCCATCATCGTCGGCGGCAAAATTGTGGCCGTTGGCTCCCCCGAACAACTGATGCGACAAACGGGTCAATCTCGCCTGGAAGACGCTTTTGTGGCTCTGGCCGGCCGGGAGCATCTCACCTATTCGGACTACGGCAAACAACCGACTGACAATCCGGCGCTGCCGGTAATGGGAGACTGAGTAGGGGAGATTGATGAGACATTCGATTGCTTCAAGCAACTGGATGTCTACAAACAAGGCCATGAACATCGTTGAAGTTAACAATCTGCAAAAGGCGTATGGCGAGCACATTGTGTTGCGCGGCGTGACGTTTGCCGTGAAAGCGGGCGAAATTTACAGCCTGTTGGGGCAAAACGGCGCGGGCAAAACGACCACGTTGGACATCATCGAAGGGCTGCAAAACAGCGACGGCGGCACGGTGTGCCTGTTTGGTCTGGACATTCGTACCCACGCCAAACAGATTCAACGCCAGATGGGGGTGCAGCTACAAGCCACCGCGCTCATGGCAGACATGACCACCAGTATTTCCGTGTTGGAACAGATTCAGATGTTTGCCCGGTTATACCAGCGCCGCATGAACGGCCGTGAGGCACACCATTTCCTGGAACGCTTTCAACTGGCCGACAAAGCCAAAGCTAACCCCAACAAATTGAGCGGCGGCGAAAAGCAGCGGTTATCGCTGGCGCTGGCGTTAGTCAATGAGCCGCGGCTGGTCATTCTGGACGAACCAACGGCGGGTCTGGATGTGCAATCGCGCCGCCTGTTGTGGGAGGCGATTCGGGAATGGCACACACCAGAGCGGGCCATCATCCTGACTACGCACAACATTGAAGAAGCGGAAAAATTGGCGGATCGGGTGGGCATTCTACATGATGGCGTCATTGCCGTTACCGGTACGCCTCATGCCCTCATTGCCCAGATTGATACCGATTCATCCATTACCATTGATGGTGACGTGCCACTGCCGCTGGTCCAGAGTTTAGCCAGTGTGGAGCGGGCACTGGAACAGGCGGATTTCAAAAAAATCTATACCCGTGACCCTGGCCGCACGATGGTGGAATTGATCACGGCCGTTGACCATTCTGGCCTCAATCTGGGCAATATCCGCATCCAGCATCCCAGCCTGGAAGATGTCTTTTTAGCCATAACCGGCCATACCCTGCCCACAGCGGAGGCGCCATGACGACCATACAGTCACACACGGCCGTGCTCACGCCAGAAACAATGGTATTCAGATCAGTTCTTGATTTCACCTGGCTGATGTTTCGGGTGAATATGCGGAATTTGCAAGGGTTGGTTATCAGTTTGGGCGCGCCGTTGGGCATTATGGCCATGTTTCTGCTGATGAACGATGGGCCGCTCAGTCCGTTAATTGTGCCCATGCTTTTCCTGCTTTCCATCACCTTTGCCGGGAGTGTGCTGGCGGTGCGCATCATCTTTTGGCGCGAGCAACAGGTGTTCCGTCGCCTGGCGATTACGGCCACGCCGCTGCCCTATCTGATTGGCGGTCTGGTGGGGGCGCAGCTAACGGTGGCGGTGGTGCAGGCTTTGTTGCTGCTGTTGCTGGTGGTGCTGGCGGGGGTGACGTTCACGGCCGTGCAGTTGTTGGTATGTGTTGTGGCTATTGGGCTGGCCTGCTTTTGTTTCACCGCCTTTGGCCCACTGCTGGCCACGGTGTTTTACCGGGCTGACTTGCTGAATTACGCCTATGTTTTGCTCATCATGCCGGTGACATTTTTCAGCTTTTTTGGTCAATACAGCACGTTTAGTCCGGCGCTGGCGCTGTTGCACAGTTTGTTGCCCACGACCATGCTGCTCAATCTGTTGAATGTTCTTAATGAGCCGGTGGGGTGGGACACGGCCGTGTTAAACGCACTCGGCCTCACGCTCTATGGCCTTCTCTTTTTGTTTATCACCGCCCGGCGCTACCGGCGGTTCTTTATCTAGCACATCAGTGGCAATTAGCAAGTTGCAGGTTGCAAGTAAATACCTGCAACTTGCAACCTGCAACCTGCCACCACTCAAACAGGAGTAAACATGAACTACTTGAATATCTGGTACAAAGAAATTTTGGAAATGCTGCGCAACCGCAAGGCGCTGCGCGACACGCTGCTCATTCCGCTGATTTTGGGCGTCTTTTATGCAGTGCTGAACCCCATGCTGGGGGAAATGATCAACCGGCGCAGCGAGGGCGTCATTGTCTTGCCGGTGCAAGGACTGGAATATGCCGACCCGGCTTTTGTGGAGACGTTTGCCGGGTATGACATTGTGCTTGAACCA
>CAYXUZ010000045.1:12212-14717 GCA_964467705.1 uncultured Ardenticatenaceae bacterium
TGCGCGAAGCCAGAGAAACAGCGGGTATCATCTTCACCGAAGGATTCGGCGAACACATCGCCAACGAAGGTGACGCCAACCTGATCCTTTACATGAACCCAACGGCGGGTGGCCCCTTTGGTGGCAACATCTCCCTCAGCCGCATCGAACTGGCGCTGAGCGCCTATAACCAGCAGTTGACCGTGCAGCGGCTGCAAGTGCGCGATGTAGACCCCGGCATCCTGACGCCGGTGCGGTTAACGGCCGAAGACCTCTCTACGGCCGCGCAGCGTGCCGGGGCCACGGCCGCTCTCTTTTTGCCCATGCTGGTGGCGATTGGGGCCATCAATGGTGGCTCGTTCATTGCTATTGACGTGACGGCCGGGGAAAAGGAGCGGGGCACGTTGGAGGCTTTGCTGATGACCCCGGCGACGGATGTGCAGATTTTTGTGGGGAAGTTGTTGGCGGTGTTTGTGGTCACGGCCGTGCCCATTGCCCTGACGCTGTTTGGATTTTGGGCGGGTACGGCCTTCCTGCCCGCCTCCATGACCGGCGGCGCCGGCCCGCTGCCATTGGATGTCATCCTCAAGGCCATTCTTATCACTCTGCCTCTGGCGCTCTTTGCCAATGTACTGCTGATGGTTTTGAGCATTCGCACGAAGGGGTTCAAAGAAGCGCAGTCGGCGATGACGCCGGTGACGTTTGGCGTGATTTTTGTGGCCATGGCGGCGGCGTTTGTGCCGCCGACGCAGAGTGTCTTGTTCCTGATTCCCATCTATGGCACGTCGGCGGTGGTGGGAGTGCTGGCGCAGAGCGGCGTCATCCCGGCCAATGCCATTTTGTTTAGCGTGGTGGGCAGTCTGGTGGCGACGGCCGTTATTACCATCATTGCCCTGCGCCTGTTTAACCGCGAACGGTTGTTGTATAGCATGTAAAAACTTCAATTGCTACCTGGTAGTGGCGCTATCTAGCCTGAGTGAGCCGACCATCACGGCCGTGACCTTTGATGGCATTACCTTACCAGACTCAAATTCATTTCAGAATTTGACAGCTACCGAGTGCTCGTTATAATTGCCCTTCGCGGCCAAAAAGCCGCTTATTTTTTGCATAATTCACAAGTGGCACGATGGGAACACCGGCCACAGTAAGTTTTTATAAAGAGAGGATGTTGTCATGGGTGCTGTACCTAAGCATAAAGTTTCTAAAGCGCGCCGGGATCGGCGGCGCGCTCATCATGCGCTCAAGGGGTTCCATCTGGTGCCCTGCCCGCAGTGTGGCTCGATGAAACGGGCGCACCACGTTTGCCTGGAATGTGGGCAATATCGTGGCCGCCAGATTTTACCGGCCAGTGAATAAATAATCGGAAAGGCCGCCTATGCGCGGCCTTTTTGTTTAACAAATGAGCACCGCTTTTCTTTTTCCCGGACAGGGATCACAGCACGTAGGCATGGGGCAGGCGTTGGCACAACATTCCCCAGAAGCACGTGCTGTTTTTGATCAGGCTGATGATTTGCTTGGTTTTTCATTGTCCAGTCTGTGTTTTTCCGGCCCCGAAATAGAGTTGATTGATACCGTTAACCAACAACCGGCCATCTTTACCACGAGTATGGCTGTTTTGGCCTGGCTACAAACGCAGGATTGGTCGCCGCCGCAGTTCGTGGCCGGGCACAGTCTGGGTGAATTTTCGGCGTTGGCGGCCGCCGGCGCGGTTTCTTTTGCCGATGGGCTGCGGCTGGTGCGGCGGCGCGGCGAGCTAATGAAGCTGGCGGGTGACCGTGCGCCAGGGGCGATGGCAGCAATCTTGGGATTGGAGATGACGGCCGTACAGCATCTCTGCGCCCAGGCCAGCGAACAAACGGGTCGGCCGGTGCAGGTAGCCAATGATAACTGTCCGGGGCAGGTGGTCATCTCTGGGGATGCGGCGGCATTGGACACGGCCGTGACTCTGGCGGAACAGGCCGGGGCGCGTAAAGTGGTCAAATTACCGATCAGCATTGCCGCTCATTCACCGTTGATGGCGTCGGTGGCCGAAGAGTTTGCGGCGGCCGTAGACGAGACACCCATGCGCACGGCCGTCCGCCCGGTGATTGGTAATGTGGCGGCACGGCCGTTGACCACCCAAGACGAGATTCGCGCCGAACTGAAAGCGCAACTGACGGCCGGTGTGGCCTGGACAACTTCCATGAACTGGCTACTGAAAGCTGGCATAGATACCTTTGTGGAAGTCGGCCCCGGTGATACGCTACTCAGTTTTATCAAGCGTATAGACCGCAACGCAAAGCGGGTGAAGGCGGAACCCGTAATCAGTAATCCGTAATTGGTAATCCGTCGGATTACGGGTCACGGATTACGGCTCACGCATCATGTGAAGCAGGGAGATGAGAAAGTGTCTTTACTAGAGGGAAAAGTAGCTATCGTCACCGGCGCGGGGCGGGGGATTGGCCGGGCGATTGCCGAGGATTTGGCAGCACATGGGGCCAAAATCGTTATTAATTACAATGCCAGCGCGACAGCAGCGGAAGAAGT
>CAYXUZ010000045.1:14735-39457 GCA_964467705.1 uncultured Ardenticatenaceae bacterium
AGGGGGAGAGGCGACGGCCGTAGCCGCCGATGTCTCCAATTTTGAACAGGCGCAATTGTTGGTGAAGACGGCCGTGGACACTTACGGCCACATTGACATCCTGGTCAACAACGCCGGTACCACCCGCGACACCCTGCTGATGAGCATGAGCGAGGAGCAGTGGGACGCCGTACTGGACACAAACCTGAAAAGCGTGTTTAATTGCTGCAAAGCCACCATTCGCCCCATGATCCGCCGCAAACAAGGTGGGCGCATCATCAACATTTCCTCAGTGGTTGGCGTCGTTGGGCAGGCGGGGCAGGCCAATTATGCCGCTTCCAAAGCCGGCATCATTGGCTTCACCAAATCCTTAGCCAAAGAAGTTGGCAGCCGCCAAATCACCGTCAATGCCGTCGCCCCCGGCTTTTTCAGCACCGCTCTGACGGAAGTCTTATCAGAAGAGAACAAAGAGAAATCGAAAGAGTTTATTCCCCTGGGGCGATGGGGTGAACTACCGGAAGTGGCCTATCTGGTCACCTTCCTGGCCTCAGACAAAGCATCGTACATCACCGGGCAGGTGATCCATGTGGATGGGGGGATTGCGATGTAAAGAGCGTAAAACGTAAAACGTAAGCCGAAAAATTACGTTTTACGCTTTACGTTTTATGAACTATGAACGAAATGACCGTCCGCGAAAGTATTGGGCGCATTGAAGTGGCCCCGGAAGTATTAGCAACTATCGCTTATTATGCGACGCTGCGGGTGGAGGGTGTGGCCAAGATGGCCCCCATTCCGGCCGATGTGGCCCGTTTGTTCCGCCGCGATACACGCCATCACGGGGTTTTGCTGGATTTGGCAGATGAAGGTAAGATCAAATTCGATATTTACGTTATAATGAGTCCGCACGTGAACATCATGGAAACGAGCCAGCGCTTGCAAACGGCCGTAATCGAAGCCATTAACACCATGGTTGGTATTCCCGTGGATACGGTGAACGTCCACGTTGAAGATGTGATTTACGCCCAAGGAGAAGCCGCCTGATGGCGACTGTGACTTAGTAGGGTAAAACCATGAAAACAAGACGACGCGCGCGGCGTGTGACCCTGGAAACACTTTACGAATACGATATTGCCGAACACGACCCCGATGTGATTCTGCAAAACCGCCTGGAAGATAACCCCATGGAAAGCACCGGCGTCGAGTTCACCCGCCAATTGGTGTATGGCGTCATCGAACACCAGGCGGAAATGGACATCCTCATTGCCCGTTATGCCCCCGAATGGCCGCTAGACCAGATGGCCGTGATTGACCGTAACATCCTTCGCATTGCCATTTATGAATTTTTAGTAGATGGCGAAACCCCCATCAAAGTAGCCATAAATGAAGCGGTTGAGTTAGCCAAAACGTATGGCTCGGACAGTGCGCCCCGCTTTATCAACGGCGTTTTAGGCACATTGGCGGAACAAATCCCCACGCTGCGCCAGGAATTGCTGGCGATGCCCACCCCTTGATTTTTATGACGACGATTCTTTGCCACGATGTTTCTGGTGGGACATTTCCGGTTGCCCCGGAGGCGCTTTTTTTTCGCCCGGCCGTGTATGGTATTTTTATTGAAAACAGCCAGGTTTTTCTGCAAAAACAGCCCCAAACCATGCTCTGGCAACCGCCCGGTACGGTATTGGCCGAAAATGAAACACTGACGCAGGCGGTGCGGCATGTCTTTCGGCGGTTGACGGGCATGACACCGCGGGTGGGGGCGATGTTGTATGTGGAAGACCGGTATGTGATGGATGGTGAGCGACGCGCCTGGCATTTGTCGGTGGTGTATTATGCACTGGAACGGCCGTCTACGGCCGCCACCATTTCCGACTCCAGCAAAATCGAGTGGGTGCCTCTGGATGAACTCAACCGCAGCCAGATGCAGTTTGGCTATGAAGCCGTGCAGGCGGGCCGGTTGCAACTAAAATTATGATTTTATTTTAACTGGCCCGCTGCTCGCGTGGGATTTTGATTTTAGCGTTGATGAACTCCTGGTTGGACAGGTTGATACCATGTGCAATCAGGCGTATCTCCTCCGTCTCATCGTAAGTGACAAACCCATCGGCTAACGCAATTTGAAACAGCACGTCTAAAAAGCGTACCCGTTCCTCGTAGGTGGTGGCTTCACCAAATTGGCGGGTCATGCGGTAATAATCGTAGGCATAATCAACAGAGGAGACGGCCGTTTGCGCCACAAGCAGCGCCATTTCCCCATCCAGCCCCCAAAAACGGCCGATCACCTCCGCCATCCGGTTGATTTCAGCTTCGGTGGGGGTCTCATCCACATGCGCTACCCGCGCCAACAGACCACCCGCCAACCCCATCCGCCGCACTTCTGTGTCCGACACATGCAACGACTTGCCCTGCTGTGCCAATTGCTGGCTCAGTTCGTAGTACACCTTGTTTTTCACAAAGTCGTCAAATTGGGCTTCGCGGTTGGGGGCGCTGCTTACGGCCGTTGCCCGCTTCTTTGTCGTTCCCCCTAAAAATCGGCTCAACCGGGAGAATGTATGCCCGCCCGACGGCTCATTCCCTTGCACAATCTCATTGATCAACGCCTGTTCTTCAGCCGTCGGCTCGCCATCGGCCGCCGCCATCTGCTGCAAATAGCTGACCACAATCTCTCGCTCCTGGGGGTTGCGAATGGCGGCTTGTAGTTCGGCCAGCAGACGTTCCTGCTCGGCAGCGTCAATGGGTGTCTCCATATACATTTCCAACATCGCCCACTCCTGCCCGGTCATTTGAATACCTGCCTCCAGACCAGCGTCCGGCAAATGAAAGAGCAAATCTTTCAGGCATTGTTTTTCTTCTTCGGTAATCTGCCCATCGGCCCAGGCAGCGGCAATCATCACTTTTGCCAGGGTGAAAATGCGGGTGCGTAAATCGTCAGACATGGGGGATTCCTTTTGTGTTCATGTGATTAGGTGTTCAGTGTTTAGGTATTTGTGTGTTTTGGTGGGGGATTGTATCACTGACTGTGGTGGGGGCTACGGCCGTTTACCGTCTCATCATGCTGTAAGGGCGAGGCAGTTGGGGCAGCCAATGTCTGGCAAGACAAGTCTGTCCCAACTGCCTCGCTCCTCCACCCCCCTGTACCTTTTTCCTACCCCCTTCTACCGTCATATCCTTTATAGTGCGCGTGAAGCAAGCGTGAAGAAGTGGTTTGTAACTTACCGGCCTGCCAGTGAGTTATGAACGAGAAGGAGTGCGGAATTATTAACAAGATCAATCGTATTCTCATCAGTTGCCTGGTCACGGCCGTCTCCATGCTCTATTTCCTGGTTATGATGGCCGCACCCGCAGGGCCGCAAGCCACCGTTCGTTATGTGCGCGTGGGCGGGGCCGATGCCGGGAACGACTGCACCAGCGCCGCTGTGCCCTGCGCCACGGTGCAACGCGCCGTAGATGTGGCCGCCGTCGGCGATGAAATTCGGGTAGCCGGTGGCAGTTATGTGGGCGTGCAGGTGCGCGAAGCCATTACCCAACATCTTTATATCAGCCAAACCGTCACTATTCGCGGCGGCTATCCGGCCGATTTCAGCGCCCCACCTGACCCCGTGCTGCACCCCACCGTACTTGATGCCGCCGGGTTGGGGCGGGTGATAATCGCCGCCGCTGGGACGCATAGTACGCTGGATGGGCTGCAACTGGTGAATGGGCAGGCCGGGTCACAAAGTGGCGGTGGGCTGTATGCAGTGGGGGCTTATGTCAACTTGAACGGCGTCACCTTTAGCAATAATCGGGCTGAATTTGGCGGTGGTCTCTATTTTGTGCAGGGGCAGTTAACAATTGAAAACAGCCATTTTACTCAGAATACAGCCCGTTTAGGGGGTGGGGCGGCGCGGTTGTATGGCGGCACGGCCGTGCTCAATCACAACACGTTCACCAATAATAGCGCCAGCGTACACGGTGGTGCGCTCTACCTCACCACCGGGCAAAGCACATTGCAGCACAACCAGTTCCTTAGCAACACCGTCACCGACCCCGACCAGGGCTGGGGCGGTGGCCTACACCTGAGCAGCGGCCAGGCGACGCTCATCGGTAATCTGTTTGAGGGCAATCAGGCGCATACCGGCGGTGGACTGCGCCTTTTCCAGAGCCAGGCCACGCTGGACGCCAACCTGTTCCTGGCAAACCAGGCCACCAGTGGCGGTGGCCTCAGCCTGGAAAGTGACAGCGCCGCCACTTTTGTTAATACGGTTTTGTTGGACAACACGGCCATCACCGCGGCCGCCCTTCATATGTCTAACGCTCAGGCCACCTTCCGGCACACCACTTTTGCCGGTAATGGTGATGGCCTACTGGTCGCCAATGGTCAGGTGGAATTGGTCAACAGCATCATTGCCAGCCAGACAACTGGTATTGTGAACAGCGGCGGACAGGTGACGATCACGGCTACATTGTGGGAAGCGGTGACGCAGCCGGTAGTGGGCGCGGTGGCGCAGAGCGGCGGGCTGACGGGCACGGCTGCTTTTGCCCCTGATGGGTATCATCTCACGGCCGTGTCCGACGCCATTGACAATGGCATAGACGCAGGCGTGACAGACGATGTGGATGGGCTGCCACGCCCCATTGGGGCCGGTTTTGACCTGGGCGCGGTGGAATGGCGTGATCTGGCCGTCCGCAAGACAGTGCAACCGACTATTGCCGCGCCGGGTGATGTGGTGACGTACACCATTGTTTTGGATGCTCCGGCCATGCCGGGCATGATGGTCTGGCTGACCGACACGTTGCCCGCAGAAGTAACCTTTATCGGTCCGCTGACCTACACGGCAGGCAGCGGTGGCTACAGCAGCGGTGTCATCACCTGGACGGGCACGATTTCAACGGACACGGCCGTAACCCTGACCTGGTCGGTGCAACTGCATGATGGTTTAACGCCGGGAACGCAGGTGGTGAACACGGCTGAGATACAAACACCTGATGACATTGCGCCCAGCACAACGGCCGTTGTCACCGTGCCCGCCAAAGTGTATTTGCCGTTGGTTTTACGGCCGCAGTAAATAAAGAGCTGGCAGGTTTTGGGAAACCTGTCAGGTCTGGGAGTACCTATGAAGAATTCAACATATCGCGCAATTATTCGTTTGAGTATGGGGCTGGCACTGGCCGCCATAGGGTTGGTGGCCCTTTTCGCCAGCCTGTCGCCGGTCATCGCGCAGCAGACGGAGATTTTTGTAGACAAACGGTTAGGCCGGGAGAATCCGGTGGTGTATGTGGGTGAATATCTCACCTTTACCATTCAAATTGAGAACCGCACCGCTTTCACCGTGACCACGTTGCCCCTGTCCGACACCTTCAACACAGACGTGCTGGCTTTTGTGGACGCTACGCCGATGCCGGATAGTGTGGATGCGGGCAACGGCCGTCTCGATTGGAACGACCTGACGACCACGTTTGGCGATTTGCCGCCGGGCGCGACCGTGTGGGTGGTGGTCGGCTTCATTGCCGAGCATCCCGCCCCGGCGGTGGTAAACCGGGCGGAAGTGCATGACGCCGTTAGCAGTGGCGGGCAGATTGGCGGTGGTGGCAGCGACAGCAACGAAGGCTCCTCCATTGGCGGTAGCACGCCGGTAGACAAGGAGATGGTGGGCAATGTCGAGCCAGAAGTGGGGCAGCCGCTCACCTTCACCATTCGCATCACTAATAGCGGCTATGCCACACTAACTGTGGTCCCGTTGTTTGAAGATTATGACCCGGAATTTTTGCAATTCAGCTTTGCTGTGCCGCAGCCGGACAGTGTGGATGAGGTGGCCGGGCAGCTTTATTGGAGCGACCTGACGACCTGGTTTGGGGATGTGGGGTCGTTTAGCAGTATTCAGATCACGGCCGTGTTTACCGCCCTGGCCCCCATTGCCCTGACCACTAACAGCGCCAGTGTCTCCGGTTCCAGCGATTGGTATGGCAATGACCTGGATGGCGGCGCGGATCAGGTGCCCATCACCATCGTCGGGCCTGGCCAGCAAACGACGGCCACGCCAACGGCCACCGCCACCACAGAGGCGACGCAGACGCCAATAGCTGAAGCCACCAATACACAGGCAGCGGCCACGAGCACGGCCGTAGCCGCCACCGCCACACCCGCCGCCACCCTCGTCCGCGCCGAAACATTACCCGCCACCGGCATTCCGCCCACGCAGAGCGGCCCCCCCTGGGCGCTGCTGGCGCTGGCGGCGGCACTGCCCGTAGCTGGTTGGTGGTTCTTCCGCCGTAAACATTCGTAGTGCAGACATCCGATTTCGGCAACCAAAGGTTGCTTGAGAAATCGGATGTCTGCTCGTTGTTATGTCAAATTACTGGCTGCCGGTTTTGGCCGCATTTGGGTGGGGAATGGCGCTGGCGTATGGGCTGGAAGCACTCACGCGGCTTCGCGCCGGGGGCAAACGGCCGTGGGCCTTCTTTTATTTGGCGCTGACCTGTGTTGTTGTGGCGCTGGTGGTGGGGAATTATGAATTAGGAATTAGGAATTATGAAGAAGAAGAGGGGATCACGCATCACTCACTACGCCTCACGGAAACCGTTGTACCGGCTACACTGCCGCCGCCCATCAGGAATTATGAATTAGGAATCAGGAATTATGAAGGGGGGGAGATCACGCCTCGCGCCTCACAGCCCGCCCTGAAGCCGCTGAAGGGCATCACGGATTCCGTCTCACTGCTGACTGCTTACCGCTCACTGCCCACTCCTACCCGTCTACACATCCCCGCCTTCAAAATCAACCGGCCCGTTGTGGCCGTGCCGCTGGTGGATGGGGCGTGGGATGTGGCGCATTTGGGGGGAGATGTGGGGCTGCTGGCGAGTGCAGGGCAATATCCGGGTGATGGGCTGGCGATGGTGTTTGCCGGGCACATGACGTTTGCCGACGGCCGTCTGCTCTATACCGGTGCGTTTGCCGAACTGCCATACGCCACGTATGGCACGGAGATTGTGGTGGAGATGGGGGGGGAGACGGCCGTGTACCAGGTGACTGAAACTCGCCGTATTACCCCCCAAGACGTAGATGCTCTCTACCTGGCTGATGGTAACAGTATCCTCCTCATCACCTGCACGGATTGGGACGACAACACCGGCCTCTACGCCAGCCGCCTGCTCATTCGCGCCACCCGCAGATAAATTGAACAAACACGGCCGTTACGCTATATTCCCGTAAACCGTGTTCCGTAATCCGTCGGATTACGGAACACGGTTTACGGGTAACGGATTACGAATAACGGAGGATACGATGATCGATCCCACCCCCCTGCTAGAACAAGACCGCGAACACCTGCTACACCCCTTACACCATCCGAACAGCCACGCCGCCCCCCTGATTGTGGAATCAGGCGAGGGGATATATTTGCATACGGTAGACGGCCGTACTCTGATTGACGGCCTGTCGGCGTTGTGGAATGTGTTGGTGGGCTACGGCCGTGACGAACTTGCCAGCGCCGCCCAACAACAAATGAGCCAACTGGCCTACTGCTCCAATTATGCCGGGCTGGCTAACCTGCCCGTCATCGAACTGGCGGAACGGCTGGCCGGCTATGCCTACCCCGATCTCAACTACACCTACTTTACCTCCGGCGGCGCAGAGGCCAACGAGAGCGCCTTCAAAACCGCCCGCTACTACTGGAAGCGGTTGGGCAAACCGGACAAGGTCAAAATCATCGCTCGCCAAGACGCCTATCATGGGGTGACGCTGGCGGCGATGAGCGCGACGGGCATTGCCCCTTATTGGCCCATGTTTGAACCGCGTGTGCCCGAATTCCTGCACATCGTCGCCCCGTACCCGTACCGGTTTGCCGGGGATGTGCATGAGGGGGAATCCATTGGCGAAGCGGCGGCGCGGGCATTGGAAGACGCGATTTTGCGTGAAGGGCCGGAGACGGTGGCAGCCTTCATCGCCGAGCCGGTGCAGGGGGCGGGTGGGGTGATTGTGCCGCCGCACGATTATTTCCCGCGCATTCGCCAGATTTGTGACCAATACGAGGTGCTGTTTATTGCCGATGAGGTGATTACCGGCTTTGGGCGCACGGGGGAACCATTTGCCTTGAACCGCTACGGCGTGCAGCCGGACATTCTCTCCTTTGCCAAAGGCATCACCAGCGGTTATTTGCCGTTGGGCGGCATCCAGCTTTCGGACGCCATCAAAGAGGTCATCCTGTCCGCGCCGCCCGCGCAGACATGGATGCACGCTTACACGTATTCGGGACATGCTACCTGCTGTGCGGTGGCGTTGGCGAATCTGGATATTATTGAGCGGGAAAATTTGCCGGAGCAGGCGCGGACGATGGGCGGGCGATTGCTGGCCGGTTTGTTGGCGCTGGCGGAGGAGTTTGACTGCATTGGCAATGTGCGCGGGTTAGGGCTGATGTGCGCAGTAGAATTTGTGGCCGACCGGGAAACGAAGGCGTCGGCCACTATCGCCGGGCCAATCCTGAAGGCGTGTCTGGAACGGGGATTGCTCACCCGCGCCAAAGGAGAAAGCCTGCTGCTGGCTCCGCCGCTGATTGTGACAGAGGATGAGGTGGATACGATTGTGGGGATTGTGCGGGAGGCGATTGGGGACGTAATTCGTAAACCGTAAGCCGTGAGCCGTAAACCGAAGTCTGATTACGGATTACGGTTCACGGATTACAAGAAATAAAGAGGTAACCATATGAAAAAAGCATTGATGGTCTGGGGTGGTTGGGATGGGCATGAGCCGGAGAAGTGTGTGCGGGTGTTTGCGCCGTTGTTGGAGGCGGCGGGGTTCGCCGTGACAATTAGCGATTCGCTGGATGTGTATCTGGATGCGGCGTTTTTGGCGGGGTTGGATGTGATTGTGCCTTGCTGGACGATGGGCACGATTACAAAGGAGCAGGAGAGTGGGCTGCTCACGGCCGTGTCCAACGGCGTTAACATCGCGGGCTGGCATGGCGGTATGGGAGATTCTTTCCGCAACAATACCAATTACCAGTGGATGGTGGGCGGGCAGTGGGTGGCCCATCCCGGTGACATTATTGATTACACCGTCAACATTACCCGGCATGATGACCCGATTACACAGGGATTAAGCGACTTTCAGATGCACACGGAGCAGTATTACATGCACGTAGACCCGTCGAATGAGGTGCTGGCGACGACCACGTTTAGCACGGAGATTGCGCCCTGGGTGAATGGCTGTGTGATGCCGGTGGTATGGAAGCGGATGTGGGGCAACGGCCGTGTCTTTTACTCCTCCCTGGGGCATAAAGCACACGACTTTGACGTACCCGAAGCCCGCGAGATTCAACGGCGCGGTATTTTGTGGGCGGCCGGGGCATTGATGTGAGTATTGACCGGGCGTATCTGGATGCTTTGCCCCAAAAACGGATGGGCGCAGGTTGTTTGTTGTTGGATGAACATGGCCGTGTCCTGCTCGTAAAGCCCAACTATAAACCGGTATGGGAAATACCGGGTGGCGTGGTGGAACAGAATGAATCCCCCAAACAATGCTGCCAGCGAGAACTGCGGGAAGAACTTGGGCTGGGGCGGGACGTTGGCCGCTTACTTGTCATTGACTATAACCACTCCACCGAGGCCAAGAGCGAATCCTTGATGTTCATCTTTGACGGCGGCATCTTGTCGCCCAGCGAGATAACTTCTATCCAAGTATGCCCTGATGAGGTGGACAGTTTTTCGTTTTTTACACCAGAAAATTTACCGGCAGCCATGACACATTCATTAAAAGAACGGGTCCTGATAGCCTGGCAAAATCTTTCAAAACCCCATGATGTGTATTGGGAAAATCAGGCAAAGAGTTCGCGGATAGCATAAAGTTTCTTTGATTCTCATCTTTGCTTCTTTTGCCCCTTTGCGTTAAATTTCATTGTGGAGGAGAGGATGCGACCAACAATTGCCCATTTGAATCAGTGGCAGGCCGAACAGTCGGGCGACAAGATTGCCTATTACGTGCAGCGACAGGACGGCTATGAGCCGGTGACACACGCCGAAAATTTCACCCACGCCACCAATCTGGCGTTGGGGTTGGTGAGCCTGGGCGCGGCCAAAGGCGACCGTATCGCCATCATCAGCAACACCCGTGCCGAATGGAGCCAGTTTGACAGCGCCATCTTGAGCTTTGGCGGCGTGGTCGTAGGCATCTACCCCACCAGTACGGCCGAACAAATCCGCTACATCCTCGACCACAGCGAAACGCGCCTTGTCATCGCCGAAAACAAGGCGCAATATGACAAAGTGCGGCTGGCAGAACCGGAATTTGTGGAAAAAATGGTGGTCATGGACAGCGATGGCCTGACGCCCGGCGACTGGCTGACGCTGGATGAAGTAGCCACCCAGGGTAAATTTCTGCTGGCACAAAAGCCCCATTTGCCAGACGAACTGCGCGACGCCGTGCAGCCGGAAGATATGGCCGCTCTCATCTATACCAGCGGCACCACCGGCCCGCCCAAAGGGGTCGTCATGCGTCACAATAATCTGGTGCAGGTGGCGCAGACGGTGGCCGAATTTCTGGGACTGCATGACCAGGATGTGGGCGTTATTTATCTGCCGTTGGCCCATTCCTTGCAGCGTGTGTCCAACTATATTGGCACGGCCGTGGGCATTACCGGCTACTATCTGGCAGACATGAGCAAACTGGTGGAGGTGTGCAAGGTAGTGCAGCCCACCGTCCTGTCGGCCGTGCCGCGTGTGTATGAGAAGATTCACACGGCCGTGCTCACCAGCATTGACCACGCTCCCCCCCGCCGCCAAAAACTGGCCCGCGCCGCCCTCACCGTCGGTCACGAAGTCGCCCATCGCCGCCGTAATCAACAGCCCGTCCCCTTTGGCCTGAAACTGAAACATGCTGTGTATGAACGGCTGGTTTATCACAGATTACGTGCTGCCCTTTTTGGCTCACGCACCCGTTTCCTCAGTTCCGGCGCGGCTCCCATCGGTCTGGAACTGCTGCAATTTTTTGACGCCATCGGCCTGCCCATTTATGAAGGATATGGCCTGACAGAGACAACCAGCCCGATAACGGTGAATCGGCCAGGGGAAGTGAAGTTTGGGTCGGTGGGACGGCCGTTGCCCGGCAGCCAGGTCAAAATTGCCGATGATGGCGAAATCCTGCTCCAAGGCCCCGGCGTCTTCACCGAATACTACAAAGACCCCACCGCCACCCGCGATGCCTTCACCGCTGATGGCTGGTTCCTGACCGGCGACATTGGCGAATTGGACGCCGACGGCTACCTGCGCATCACCGACCGCAAGAAAAACATCATCGTCACGGCCGGCGGCAAAAACATCGCCCCGGCCAACATTGAAAACCTGCTCATGGCCCATCCGCTCATCAGCCAGGTGTTGGTACATGGCGACCGGCGCAACTACCTGGTGGCCCTCATCACCCTCGACCCCGACGCCCTCCTCGCCTGGGCCAACGATCATCACAAAGGCAGCCTGCCTTATGAGGAGCTAACACAAGATGCCGAAGTAGTCACATTGGTGCAAAGCCTTGTAGACAAAGCCAATAGCTCCCTGGCCCGCTACGAACAAATCAAGTATTTCCGCATCTTGCCGGAAGAGGTCAGCGTGGAAAACGGCCTGCTCACCCCCACGTTGAAGCTGAAACGGCGTGAAATGGAAACGCGGTATGGGGAGTGGTTGGATGAGATGTATCATTGAGTGGATATGCACCAAATGCCAGATAATAGATATTACAAATAGTAACTATAAAAATGATGGATATTTTGCATGGTGATAGTACCGGGTGGAACACGGCCGTATACTGCCGCCATGTTCACCATGCAAGAGATATTCACCCATACCCAATTTGCCCCCCACAGCCTGGAAAGCCAGGTTGGGAATACGCCATTGCTCAGTTTGCAGCGCACGGCCGTTGCCTGTGGCCTGCCGGATACCGTACAACTATTCGCCAAAGCGGAATGGTTTAACCCCAGCGGTTCCGTCAAAGACCGGGCCGCGTTGGGCATCATCCAGGCGGCGGAGCAAGACGGCCGTCTCTGGCCGGGCATGACCATTCTCGACTCCACCTCCGGCAATATGGGCATCAGTTACGCTATGCTCGGCACAGCGAGGGGCTACAAATTGAAGGTTGTACTGCCCGCCAGCGCCACACCGGAGCGTATCGCCATCTTGCAACAGTATGGCGTGGAATTGGTCTTCTCCGATGCTGCCGCCGGTTCGGATGGGGCCATTGAACTGGCGCGACAAATGGCGAATGCCGACCCTGCCCTCTTTTACGCCAACCAATATGACAACCCGGCCAACTGGCAGGCCGCTTTGCCCATGGGGGAAGAGATATGGCAGCAGACACACGGCCGCGTTACGCACTTCATCAGTACACTTGGTTCCGGCGGCACCTTCACCGGCGTTACCCTGCGGCTGCGCGAACACAACCCGGCCATCCATTGCATTGCTGCCCATCCGTCCACCGCCCATGAGGGCATTGCCGGTCTGAAACACATGCCCACGGCCATTAAGCCGGCAATTTATGATGAGACATTAGCGGATGAGAACACGGCCGTGACCGCCGCCGACGCCCGTGACATGGTGCAAATCCTGGCCCAAAAAGAGGGTCTGCTGGTTGGCCCATCAGCCGGTGCGGCAGTAGCCGCCACTATCGCCCGCGCCCGCGCAGAACAATCCGGCGTTTTTGTTACCGTCTTGCCTGATAATGGACTAAAATACCTCAGCAAAAAGTAAAGGCATGTGTTTACTTTCCGCTGAGGTACCTTCATGTTCTCCTACTTAGAAAATCCCCAACGTTACTGGCTCATAGCATTGTTGGTGTTGTGGGCTATTTTATTATTTGGCGGCTTTTTGTTTGGCCACGAGAGCGTCACGCAGCGAATGCCGCGCTGGGCGCGCATGGCCTCCTCGGCCACGTTGGTAGTGGCCGGGTTTAGCTGGTACTATTTTGCCCCCGCCGGTTTTGCCAAAACGTATGCCATCTTTATCGCCGTCGGGATGACCTTTGGCTTCCTGGGCGACCTGATCCTGGCCGGTTTGTTGCCCGGCGGGCGCAATGTGTTGGCCGGCATGACCGCCTTTGGCATCGGCCATATCTTCTACATCATCGCCATTGTCCGTTACAGCAATCAGATAGGGCTGGATGAGCCGGCGCGGCGCTGGGGGGCGTTGGCCGTCTGGCTTCTCATCGCCGTCGTCGCCTGGTACTTCCTCATTTTTCGCGGGCAGGAGACGACGGTGCTGCATTGGGCGGCGCTGCCCTATGCACTGCTGCTGGCCAGCACCGCCGGGTTTGCCACCGGGCTGGCGCTGCAAGCACCCGCGTTTACCTTACTGGCTGTAGGCGCGGCTCTGTTTTTGTTTAGCGACTTAATTCTGGGGGCACAGCTATTTAGCGGCCTGACATTCAACTCGATTGGTGACGTCATCTGGCTGACGTATGGGCCGGGGCAAATGCTAATTGTGTATTCGGTGGGCACGGCCGTGCAATTCCTCAGGTGAGGTTTGCATCCTCACAGGTTTCTGGTAAAAAGTTCACATAATGTTCATTCGTGAAAGGTTTGTTAGACCTGCAAGTTATCAGCCAGCATAGCTCCAACCCACATGGGGTAAAGACAACGTATCGGTCACTTCACCTTCTTTCAGAACATTGCCACCTACAACTTCCCCCACCAGCAAGTCATGGTCGCCGCCCACATCTACCATCTGCACGAGACGACATTCCACATAGGCTGCCGCGCCCTGCAAAATGGGGCAGCCCGTCTCCGGCGCTGGCGTGTAAATGGCTTCAGCCATTTTCTCCGGCTTTTTAGCGCGCCCTTTGGTGAAGGGCATCATCGCTTCCTGGTCTTCCTTGCGGAAGATATTGATGACAAATACGCCCCCTTCGCTGATCACCTGGTGGGTATATGCCTTTTTTTGCAAGCCCACAGCCATCAGGCGGGGGGTGAAAGAGGCTTGCATGATCCAGTTGGCGACCATAGCATTGACTTCATCGCCATTGCGTGAGGTGATGCTGTAGAATCCGTAGGGCATGAGATGTAGGGCATCTTTTATGGGATCGTTTGACATAACATTTCTCCTCGTGGGGCGATTTTCAAAATCGCCCTACAGTTTCTCTTCCGTTGAGGGTAGCACAAATTATAGGATGGTAACTGGACAATAGTCCAGTTTGAGGGAAATATCCAGAACTGACAGGTTTTTAAAGCCTGTCAAGCCTCCAAAGGGACTGAAAGCTCACATTTGGGGAAGGTAATATGCAAATCCCGGCAAAATTGCCCGGTTGGAAGTGACTGACGATTGTGTGTCTGGTGTATGGCGTGACGTGGACCGCGCCGGAGGGGGTGTTGGGGCAGGTGGTGCTGCTGGGGGAAGTGACAACGGCCGTCACCGAAGTCTGCGGCCGTAGCAAAACAGCCAAATTGGGCGTTGGTGATGGGATACTGCGCCAGCCGGTAGAGATAGGGAATCTGCATTGTCCGCCTGTCAAAACCTTGATCAGTATCCTTATCCTTACCAATGATATAGGTTCCGGCAGGCACTTCCTTGTCCCAGGCAATGTCTGGTATCCTCATCCCGCCGCGCAGGGCAAAAGCCACACCCGGCCGGTTGTCCAGGGGCGTGCCATCGGCCAGGCGGCATTGCCAGACGAGGCGCTCAATGGACTGGCATTTTTGATGGATTCCTTTACAACCAGCATCGTCGAATTCTTCTACACTTCCTCCCACCATGACAGGTCAGAGCCACGCCGCCACACGATAGAGCCGTATGAGCATTACTTCCGCAATGGTCACTTTTATCTCAAGGCGTATTGTTTGCGATGGGTGGCGCCAAACGGCCGTGAGGACGGTAAGTTTTGGGCTAACCCCTATCGCCTGGATTACATTCTGCCCAATGATTTTGTCTTGCGCGGCACCTTTGTCCACCGCGAAAAGCGGGCCCGGATGATTCCTATTCGGTACAGGTTGTCATCACAGATTGTGCGGGGCGGGATCAGCCGTTATTTTGCCGAGATGCAGGTGAGCCAGCCGGACGCCGATGGCTGGGTAGAAGTAAACGCCAGCACCGACAATGAGTTTGAAGCCTATCGCACCCTGCTGGCCTATGGCGACCAGTGCGTGGTTCTTGAACCAGCCAGCCTGGTGGATCGTCTGCGTCAGGTAGCCCAATTGCTACACACCTTTTACTCTCCATCTCCGTCTGCTTCGCTCCCCGCCAACGAGACGGAGTAGCCCTGTTACGATCCTCCCAGTGGCGTCCAATGTTCTCTCCTTTACCACCAGTATTGACCAGGCCAGTCTGCTGGTCTATGCTGGCGCTGTTTCCAATCCAGGCGGGCCTGTGTGCCAAAGCCGTGATGGGAACGTGTAAAAGGGAAAGCGGCGGACGTCACGATGATCCCCTTTCTGTTGGTAAGCTGATTCACTGGATGCACAAGTCTGTCAGGAAGGAATAAGGTATTCATGCTCACAAAATCCACTTATCTCACCTTCAGCCAATGCCCGAAAGCGTTCTGGTTGGAGGAATATCAATCCCACCTGGCGGCCCCGCCCGACCCGGCCACACAGCGCCGTCTGCGCGTTGGGCAAGAGGTAGACAGGCAGGCCAGAGAACAGTTCCCCGACGGCCGTACCATCCCCTATCGCCCGCACCCGGAAGAGATGGCCCCACTGACGGCGCAGGCCATTGCTGAAGGGGCCACCACCTTGTTCCAGGCAACTTTCCACGTGGCGGACTTGCTGGTGAAGGTGGATATTCTGACCCGCGCAGCCAGCGGCTGGCATCTGATCGAAGTAAAGGCCAGCACCCGGTACAAACCAGAGGAACACCTGGCCGACGTCGCCTTCCAATGGTACGTGCTGCAACAGGCCGGGCTGCCCGTCACCCAGGCCAGCCTGTTGCACCTGAACCGTGACTGCCGCTACCCGGATTTGGGCAACCTGTTTGCTCTCAGTGACATCACGGCCGAGGTGCAGGCACACCAGCCCCAGGTGGCGGCTGACGTAACCATCATGCGCCAGATCATGGGGCAAACCGAGACGCCAGTGGTGGGTATCGGCCGTCACTGTCGCCAGCCCTATGCCTGCGCCTATTATGACCACTGCTGGCAGGGGGTGGACACGCCGACGATTTACGACATTCCCTACCTCAAACGGCCGACGGAGCAGCAGTTGGAAACAAGCGGTATTCGTTTTGTGGCCGACATTCCCCCAGATTTTGCCCTGAGGGACAAGCGGGCGGTGGCTTTTGTGAGGCAGTGGCAGGAACATCATACGACCGTGGACACAGACGCCATTCGCCGCGAACTGGAGACGCTGGTCTACCCACTTTACTTCTTCGACTTTGAGACGATTGATCCCGCCATTCCCCTCTTTACCGGCTGCCAGCCGTATCAGCACACTCCCTTCCAATATAGCTGCCACGTGCTGCACGCCGACGGCACATTGACACACCGCGACTATTTGCACACCACACCGGATGATCCGCGACGGCCGTTGCTCCTCTCCCTGCTAGACCATATTGGCGACTCAGGCAGCATCGTCGTCTACCATGCGCCATTTGAGAAAGGGCGGCTGCTGGAACTGGCCGATGCCTTTCCCGAATACGCGCCGCGCCTGCTGGACATGGTGAACCGACTCTGGGACCAGCTAGACATCTTTAAGAAGTATTATCGGGATTATCGTTTTGGCGGGTCAAATTCATTGAAGTCGGTACTGCCGGTGGTGGCCCCGGCATTGAGCTACCAGTCGTTGGCCGTGCAAAACGGCGGGCAGGCACAGGTGGTGTGGGAGCAGATGATAGGGGAAGGGGAGACGGCCGTGAAAGACCAACTGGCCGCACAACTGCGCGCCTACTGCCACCTGGATACGCTGGCCATGGTGGAAATCCACCGCATCCTGGAACAACTATGAACGTCAGGGCGCGAATGGAAGTCACGGCCGTTGCCATTTTTCTCCCTCTTCCCAAACTATCGGCAAACGCCTGATGCATAAAAAGGGCCACCCCTTGTGGAGATGGCCCTTATGATATTATGCTGTGTACGCTCAAATTAGCAGCCGCAGCCACAACCTGAACCGCCACAGCAATCACTCTTTTGCTGCCGAGACATCAGATTTACCTCCAGTTGAAAATGTGTCAGCCAATAACATATAGATAATTATCTATGCGTTATTATATAGAAGTTTGCCTATATGTCAACCCCTCATTACTGGTAAAGTTGAAAATTACGGCCAAATGGGTTAGACAAGGGCCTGAGCAATAACTAACCATTCCTATCTACTTATTCCCCCAGGGCGTGGCTTCTCTCCAAATGTTCCAGCATGAGTGGGTAGACATCTTGGGCGGCATGACGGCCGAAAATGCAGTCAATATGGCCGTATTTTTCGATGAGGTGGCGTTGGTACAACTCCGGTTTGTTGTGCGCCCTCAGCCATTCACAGGTGCGCGCCGTGCTTTCCGGCGTCCAGGTCTGGTTCTCCGCCCCATGAATGAAGGTAATCGGTATTGCCAGCCGCGCCACATGAGGCATATAAACATCCTGCCCATTAGCCGAAACCAGCTTGCTCGCCCGCGTCAGATCACCCAAATGGCGGAAGTGGCTAATGGAAGCCACGCCAAAAAGTTCGTGCATGACGGCATAAGTGGCATTATTCAGCTCGTCATGTTCATACAACGGCGTGTAAAGGAAACTCACCCGATAGCAGACGGGATTGTTGCACTGTTCTTCTCGCTCCGTCACTGGATAAAGACGCAGGGTGCGATTGTAAAGCTGACCCAGACCATGTACACCGGCCCCTTATTGCCGCCCTGGTAACGGGTCAGGCGCAGGCCATTGGTGGTGGCGAAGAAGTGAACCTCAGGCGCGTGGGTGCGCAACGGCCGTCTCAAACGCGGCGCATCCGGGTCAAAATAGGTGGAGCGGGCGAAAATGCCGCCGTAAATGTCACGACTGGTGGCTATGTTATCGGCAGACGTGCCCCCTGGATACCAGGAAATACGTGGCCCCTATAAAGTCATTAACAAATGAGTGAAAAGCCGGTGACGCCGCCATTGCACTGCGATTGATGCAGTGGGCAAAACGGTACAAATTACAGGGATACACCCGACACGCCGCGCGTGATCTGAAAATCAGTGTTCCCCAGCCTGTTAGTTATGGGGATAATCGTCTGCGATAGGGTGAGCTGCACCAGTTCCAGCAATTGACCCGCCCATAACGCCTCATCGCCAACTAAGCCAGCGTCCAAATCGGCCAGTTGACCGATCGGCTCTTCGGCTACCCGCAACAGGGGAATGAGGGGGTGTCCCGGCAACGGCGAACCGGAAGCAGCATCGACCTGTGACCCCAACAATGCCAATACCACTTCCACACCAGTAGCTCCCAGCCCAGTCAATGTCTCCGTCCAATGTGCTGATGGGGTTTGCATGATGTGGCAGCCCGCCTGCGTTGGCCGTTGGGCAAATGCCAGGGAGGGCGATGGGGCAGACGGTAAGCCCAACGGCCGTAAAAAGGCAATCTGGTACAGCAGGGAATCCTGTGTGGGTAAAACCACCGTTCCGCCAGCCGTAACAAGCCACTGCACCAGACGTGCCAGGGTAGCCGCGGCCATTTCCGAGACACGGCCATTGGTCATCAATCCCAGCCTGATCGCCGATGCGTTGGCTTGAACCCGCACCGGAACATCGGCTTCAAGTGCCCGGTCGGCAAACCAGGTAGACATCTTGCGCATTACGGCCTGAATACCCCCATCCAACTGAATACTGGCCCACCCAAAAGGCTGCGGGTCTATCCCGGCCCGCGCCATTTGCTGCCGCCAATAGGCATTGTGCGTCTTCTCGCAACCATGTTCCAACAACAGGCAGTGACGCACCAGGGGATGGCTGGCGTAACCGAGCATAACATTTACAAACTCTGCCTGGGTCGAAGAGCCACAGCCCTCAGTATGGGGCAGGGCCACAAACCGTGTCACGCTCAATGGTTGCAGTTGTTGGGCACACAAACGGGCGATCTGCCCGGCGCACAAACTGGTGGGCAGAATCAGCCCCACCTGGTCACTGGCCGGGCCATGAGGGGTTTGCCAGGCCGCAAATGGGGCATTGGGCAGGGAGTCAGCGGGATGAATGGGGTGGGGACGGCCGTGTAATTGTGACGGTTCAGCAATAGGGGCGTTAAGCGGCAGCCTCAGATGGTCGTGTGACGTGGCTGGCTGAAGTGGCCCCGCCAGCGGCCAGTTGCGCCAGATTTGCACCTGTGCGTGCCCCGCTTTTTCGCCTGCACTGCGCTGCCCAGAAGCAATCTGGATAAGCAATTCCAGACTCTCCCAGCCCAATTCATCCAGCGATTGACCGTCCAGGTAAGCCCCGGCATTGACATCCATCTCGGCGGCCAGCAGCGCGTAACGCTGGCTGGTGGTGACAATTTGGTGATGGAGCCGTTACCGGTGATGAAGAAGATCAAATTGCAGCCGGAAGCCACCTGTCCGGCGATGCTTTCCAGATCGTTGCCGGGGCTGTCCATGAAGTAATAGCCAGGTTCAGTCATGGGCGCGCCATACTCAATCACAAAATCAAGCGGCACGTCCGGGTGCCGTTTAGTCGCTGCGCCCAGGGATTTGAGGTAGATGTTGTACAGGCCGCGATAGAGATTGCCGCCAGATGGATTTTCGGTGGCTGCGTGGCCGTGCCAGTCCGCCCATGCCTGAAAACGGGCCAGGGTGTGCAGAAAACGTCTGACGGTGGCGGCATCACGGACTTTGGCCAGGACATATGCCTCCGCGCCCACCAGTTCATCGGTCTCGGCCAGGTTGGCGCTGCCACCGTGATGTAACACTTCCTTTGCCAGCCAGGCAGCCAATGGATTGCCGGAAATACCGGAAAAGGCATCAGAGCCGCCGCATTGCAGGGCGATTTTCAGATGGCTCAGGGGCACGGCCGTCCGCGCCATCCCATTTACCATCGGCAACCAACCTGTGACGGTGGCTGCCGTCCGTTCCAGATCACCGGTGAACGAGCCGGAGAGGGTGAAAAAGTGGTGGGGCACATCTGCCAGGGCGTAGCCGTGATCGGCCATATAGCCCTGTAAATCTCCATTGCCGACAGCTTCGTTACCGCTGTCTACGGCCAGGATAGCGGCCACATTGGGATGAACCATAAATCCGGCCAGGGTACGGAGCAGTAATTCACGATTATTGGCGAGACTGCCACCTTCGGTGTGGGCGACAGCGACAATGCCGTCCACATGAGGATACGCGGCGGCTAACGGCCGTAACCACTCTTCCAACCGGCGCACAAAAGCAGCGGTCAACGAGGATGTGCCCAACAGCACAATCAGGTTGCGTGTACCCACGCCCCGTTCGCCGGGGCGCGGATAACCCTGAAAAGTTCTGGTTTCGGCATAACGCGGCAGGGGGGAGGCTGGAGCAAAGTGTGCCTCGTCAAAGGTGTAGGTGGCAGCCTGGTCGGCAAAGTTGGGAGCGACGGGCAGGGCAAAGGGGAGGGTACGGCTATGCAATTCTGCCAATACCGCCTCATTACACACATATTCACCGGGGGCAATATCCCGCAAAGCCACGCCAAAGGGGAAACCCCAGGAGAGTAACGGCTCCGCGGCGGTGATGGGCCGCACGGCAAAACGATGCCCTTCCAGGATGGTGTGGGAGAGGGTGAAGTGGGTGTGTCCCCAGGCTACGGCCGTGCCCGCATCTAGCGTCCGTGTGGCAATGGCGCAATTGTCGTTTTCGGTTGGCAAACGGCCGATTTCAGTAAAGGGATTCATAGCCGATGGCGGTTCTTGAAATGACATTTTCAACCTTCCCGTGGACTGGCGGGAAAGCGACCTGTTCCAGCCAGGGGTTATGGGCGATCATATGATTGAATTGGGAAACGGCCGTGTACAGGTCAGCATAACCGGGCAGGTCATCGAACGTTTTTGCTGCGCCTGCCCCGGTTTTGCTCAGAGCGCACAAGGGTACGGAACCGGGGTAAAAGGCCGGTTCTCCGGTCATTTGGCTTCCGGGCAGCCAGGTGGTTTGTAACGGCTGACCACGATAAGCAAAATCGAGTATCAGGGCGTGTTTACAGGGGAATTTGTGACTGGGGCAGGAACAGTGAAAGGCGATATCCTCCAGGGTAACGGCCGTCTGGTACGGTTTGCTGCCACTCCCCTGACACTCCCCCCAGATGATGGCCTCATCTTGTTGCCGCGAAATCCATTTGCGGACGGTGGCTAACCCTTCGGCCGCTTTGAGGCCGCTGGCATCAGGGGCAAGTCCGGCTGCTTGTTCTGGCGTCATCATGTGTAAGGCGAGAATATACTGAAAGAACCAATCAAGAATGTTTCAACAGGGCGAATTGTATCATGTTATGGGGAATTGACGGCCGTTGCGGGAAATAGACCAGATGCGCCCCACAACGGCAATCTGATGCGCCAAAACCAGGTACGGGGATGGTCGCCCCCGGCCATTGCCTTACGGCCGTCGCCCAGGCACATTCCCGGCGTGTGGGGTCTATTTGGTACCACACGGCCGTCGCCATTGCCTTTTGTCGCAAATAATCTATGTGCCAAAACGGCCGTGCCGCCCCGGACAGATGGCGTCGCAGTCGGGCCGCTAACCCACCAGGCCCCAGGGCGCTGCCCAGGTACAGGTAATACCCGGCGGCAAAATGCCACTGCCCCAGATGTCCAACCCCAATCTGAATCGGTTCAGCCAGGTGTAACAGCAAGGCATAACTTCCTTTGCCTATGGGCAATTCCTGGTCAACATTGCCGCTAATGGGGGATATTTCTTGTAGCCATTCCAAAGCAGTAACCTTCAAAATTTAGCCAATTCCTGGTAGATTTTATCAGGTGGTGGCAAGAGGTACAGCTGAAGGGCGACGGCCGTACCCCCCAACAGCCATTTGCCCAAATTCTCTATGCCTTCTTTGGCAATTGCGGTTGCCTGTTTGTGCATCCACTCGTAAATTATAGAGGCTTTTCTGCCCGGTGTGTGCCACCGGCAAGTGATGGTTACAACGTACTGCACCGCTTCATTGCAGTTCAATAGAGCAACCAACAAAAGGAGTTATGATGTCAGACAAAACCAGTGCCGGACCGGTAGATAACCGGCAATCTCGTCAATCAGCACTCACCACCTTGCCTTATACGGCCGTACATATCACTGGCGGTTTTTGGGGCAGCTATCAGGCCGTTAATCGTACCGTCAGCCTTCGGCACGGCTTTGCCATGCTGGCGGAGGCAGGCAACCTGCATAATCTGCGAGCGGCGGCCGGCCTGGAGACCGGCGCTTTTGTCGGATATCGTTTTGCCGATTCGGATGTTTACAAGTGGCTGGAGGCGGTGGCCTGGGAATTGGGCCGTGAGGCGGATGCCGGGTTACAGGCGATGGCCGATGAAGCCATCACCCTCATCCAACAGGCACAGCAGGCCGACGGCTACCTGAACAGCTATTACCAGTTTGCCGTCCCAGATAAGCGTTGGAGTGACCTGGATCATGGTCACGAATTGTACTGCGCCGGGCATCTCATCCAGGCGGCTGTGGCCTTTCATCGGGCGGTGGCTGATGACCGGCTGCTGGCCGTGGCGCGGCGGTTTGTGGCCCATATTGAGGCGCTGTTTGGGGTACACGGCCGTGACGAAACCTGCGGCCATCCTGAAATTGAAATGGCCCTGGTGGAGCTGTATCGCGTTACCAGGCAGGAGCAGCATCTGGCTCTGGCCCAGCTTTTCCTTGACCGGCGCGGCCGTAACCGGATGCGTGGCCATGCCGGATATGGCCCCATTTACCAACAGGATCATCTGCCTGTCAGAGAAGCGGCAGAGGTGGTCGGTCACGCTGTCCGCCAGCTTTATCTGACCACGGGCGTCACCGATTTATACATGGAGCGCGGCGAACCGGCTTTGCTGGCCGCCATGCTCCGTTTGTGGGCTGATATGACGGAGCACAAACTGTATGTGACCGGCGGCGTGGGTTCACGTGCCGACGGAGAAGCCTTTGGCGACCCCTATGAACTACCACCCGACACCTGTTATTGCGAAACCTGTGCGGCCATTGCCAGCCTGATGTGGAACTGGCGACTGCTGCTGACCACCGGTGAGCGCCGTTATGCCGACTTGTTTGAGTGGACGCTTTACAACGGGGTGTTGAGCAGCCCTGGCCTGGAAGGGGCCGGCTATTTGTATGTCAATCCCTTGCAGGTGCGCGGCGGTCGTTACGGCCACGCCACCGCCGAAGCGCAGCAACGGCCCGCCTGGCACAGTTGCGCCTGCTGCCCACCCAATGTGATGCGCCTCCTGTCCAGCCTGAGCCATTACCTGGCGACGGTCAATGAACAGGGAGTGCAGATTCATCAGTTTGCCACGGCCGAAGTGATCTTTCACTTCCAGAACGAGCGCATAAAGCTGGCGATAGAGACGGCCTATCCCTGGGACAGCCGTGTGACTCTCACCGTGGGCGAAAGTCCGGCCGTCCCCTGGTCATTATCACTGCGGCTGCCGGGGTGGAGTCGCGGTCATGCGCTCTCCCTTAACGGAGCGGACATCACGCCGGAATTGGACAATTATGGCTATCTGGCGATGACCAGACGCTGGCAAGCAGGCGATGTATTGTCCCTGCGGCTCCCCCTGGATCCACAATTTATCATGCCTCATCCACGCATTGATGCGCTGCGAGGCTGTGTGGCCTTACATCGTGGGCCGCTGCTCTACTGCTTAGAGTCGCATGACCAGCCCGATGGGGCAGAGTTGCTTGATGTGCAGGTGTTGGCTGAAGAGCCATTGACGGTCACGGCCGTGCCCCTGTTGGGTGGCATCCACACCATCACAGTTCCGGGGCGGGTACTGACCTCTGACTGGTCGGAAATGCTGTACCGACCGCTGGCAAAACAACCTGCTTCAGAATCTCGTGTGGTGTCGCTGACGGCCGTACCTTATTATGCCTGGGGGAACCGGGGTATGCGGAGTATGCGCGTCTGGATGCCGGTAGCGACCTCAGGCAACGGCAGCAGAAATGAAGATGAAGCAAGTGTAAGGCCAGGCAATCTTGTATAATCCCGGCTATGTTACTTGCTATCACCACGACCCATCACCTGGCTGCCGACCTGGGCTAGTTGCTGCATAAACATCCCGACAAAGCACAATCCTTTCGGCTGAACTTTGGTCAGGCTCACGTTTTTTTACCCGGAGGCCGATGCGGCCATGTGTATGGCCGTACTCCTGTTCGACGTGGACCCGATTAAACTGGTGTGCAGGAAACGGCCGTTACCCACTGGTGGCAGCAGCTAACGGAAAACGGTGGGGAAGGGATGGTCATCAAACCCATCAACTTTGTCATGCGCGGCAAACGGGGACTCATCCAACCGGCAATTAAATATCGCGGCCGTGACTATTTACGCCTGATCTATGGCCCGGAGTACGCCTGGCCAGACAATCTCGACCGGCTGCGCCAGCGCAACGTGTCGCGCAAGCGATTCCTGGCGTTGCGCGAATTTGCCCTGGGGCTGGAGGCGCTGACACGGTTTGTGCGCCGTGAACCGCTACGCCGGGTGCATGAATGTGTGTTTGGTGTCCACTGCATCATTCCTGTTCGCGATCAACGCATGATCAACGGCAGAAAGATCAGACCCTCCGTCGGCGTTGTCGGTATTCCATCATTCAGAGCCGTCAACGTGATCACGCCGTTTGTTGTGCTGATCATGTATTCAAAGCCGGGGGCCAGACCTGTGATGTCCACGTTGCTGAAATCACCAGTTGCGTTCCCAGCCAGGAAAAATTCGTACAC